>WRFI01000057.1 GCA_009778875.1 Propionibacteriaceae bacterium
CATGTCACCACCGCGTCATTCCCGCAGTCACACCGACACAGCCACATGGCAACGCCATTCCGGCTGACGGACCGTCCCGTCACCGTGAGACGGCCAAACCGTTGCCCTGAAAGATCAATCGCGCCAGGCATGATGCGCCTTTCTGCTATCCACCCTTCTTAGCCTATCGCACTGGGCTTTTTGGGGGACTCTGCGGGAGGGGAAGACCACCCCGTCGGCGGCGTCTCACGATGCGAGGCCGGTGCGCGGAACCTGCCCAGCGGGGTCATAATTAGTCAAACACCGATCCAGCGCCGTTCAAGCAGCTTGTATGGAGGTGGCGAATGCCCGCTTACATCCTCAAGCGCCTTGCGATGTCCATCGCCACCATGTTCTTCATCATCGTCTTGACCTTCGTGCTGATGCACTCGGTGCCGGGCGGCCCGTTCTCGCCCGAGAAAGCGGTGCCGCCAGAGGTGATTGCGGCACTGAACCAGAAGTACGGCCTGGACAAGCCCCTGATCGTCCAGTTTGGCAACTATCTGTCGGGTCTGTTGCATTTCAACCTGGGGCCAAGCTTCAAGTATCCGGGACGCACCGTCAACGACTTCATCGTCAACGGCGCCCCCTACTCGATGAGGCTGGGCTTCGTGACGATCGCGTTCGCCGTTGTCGCATCAATCCCGATGGGCGTTGTCGCCGCCAAGCGCAACGGCCACTGGCCCGATGCGGTGGTGATGGTGGTGGCAACACTCGGCGTCACCATTCCAAGCTTCGTCGCCGCCGCCGGCCTGATCTATCTGTTCTCCTACCGCCTGAAGTGGGTGCCAACCTTCGGGTTGAACGCCCCCATCACCTTCATCCTGCCGGTGCTGGCCCTGGGCGGCTATTCGCTGTCGTTCCTGGCCAGGCTGGTGCGCTCGTCGATGCTTGAGGTGATGGGGCAAGACTACATTCGCACCGCCCGGGCGAAGGGGGTCGGCGAGTGGCGAATCGTCTTCCGTCACGCGCTGCGCAACGCCATGATCCCCTTCCTGACGGTGCTCGGGCCGACAATCGCCGGCCTGATGACGGGCAGTTTCGTCATCGAAAAGATCTTCGCAATACCGGGCATGGGCGGCTATTTCGTCAACTCGGTCACGCAACGCGACTACACGACGATCATGGGCATGACGGTGTTCTATGCCGCCTTCCTGATTGTCATGGTGTTCATCATCGACATGTTCTTCCGTCTCATCGACCCCCGGATCCAGTTGGACTGACCGATGAGCACCTCGACAGACTGGGACCTGCTACCCGCCGACCGGGTGGACAACCACTCGCTGCCACCGGGACGGTCCTACTGGCGTGACGTCGGGCAGCGTCTGCGCACCCGGAAGCTGGCGATGGTCGGCGCGGGGGCCCTGCTTGTCATCGCGTTCCTGGCACTGTTCGGCCCGATGATCACAGGGCATTCCTACAACTCCCAAAACCCAAGCGTGGCCAACGTGCCACCGGTGATGCGGGTGATGGACTTCCCAGGGTTCAGCGACGGCTTTTTCGTCAACCCGTCCCTGAAGGTCATCGAGGTGTCGTCCAGCGGCAAGCTGATCGGCCAGGTCGCCCCCACCGGTGACGACATGATCAAAAAGCGGACGACGTTCGAAACGAGCGAGGGCAGACTGTTCCTCGACTATTCGCAAACCCCCGCCCGCTTGCTCGACTCCAACGGCAACCCGGCCACCCGCACATCTTTGCGCTGGAACACAAGCTACCTGCTGGGCACCGACACTCTTGGACGCGACGTGCTGACTCGCACCATGTACGGGTCGCGCATATCCTTGGCCGTGGCGATCGTCGCCACCCTGGTCAACGTCTTGATCGGCGTGGTCTACGGCAGCATCAGCGGCTACCTCGGCGGCACAATCGACGGTGCGATGATGCGTGTCGTCGACATCATCAGCACCATCCCGCTGGCCCTCTATGTGATTCTGATCAAGGTGGTGCTGGGCAGCGGCGGGTTCTTCTCGATAGTCATCGCGCTGGCCAGCGTCTACTGGGTCGACATGGCCCGCGTCGTCCGCAGCCAGGCGCTGTCGCTGAAAAACCAGGAGTTCGTGCTGGCCGCCCGCACAATTGGCACATCCGGCGCGGCGATTCTGCGCCGGCACATCGTGCCCAACGCGATGGGGCCAATCCTGGTGACGGGCACAATGCTGATACCAAGCGCGATCTTCATCGAGGCGTTCCTGTCGTTCATCGGTATCGGCATCGCCCCGCCCATGGCCAGCCTTGGCACGATGTCCAACGACGCACTGGCCACTCTTGCCACCTCGCCGTACCAGCTGTTGATCCCGGCCGCCGCGATCTGCCTGCTGATGTTTGCCTTCAACTTCCTGGGCGACGGCCTGCGCGAAGCCCTCGATCCGAGGTTGCGCTCATGAGCACCCCGCTACTAAACGTCGACAATCTGCGCACCAGCTTCCAGACGGGACGCCCGGCCGGCCGTGTCCCGGACGTGCAGGCGGTGCGGGGCGTCAGCTTCGCGGTGGCGCGCGGCGAAACCGTGGGCGTCGTCGGCGAGTCGGGCAGCGGCAAGTCCGTCACCGCGATGAGCCTGCTCAACTTGCTGCCTGATACGGCGACGATTGGCGTCGACTCCATGACACTGGATGCCCGGTCAATCTTCGGCTTGTCCCGCAAGGACGAGAGGGAGCTGCGGGGCAAGCAGATCGCCATGGTGTTCCAAGACCCGATGACCAGCCTCAACCCGCTGATACCGATCGGCAAGCAGATCGAAGAGATGTTCCTCGTGCACGAGGCTGGCATGTCGAAAGCCGAGCGTCGTCGGCGGGTGATCGACATGCTGACCGAGGTGCGCATCCCGGAGCCGGCGAAGCGGTACAACAGCTACCCGCACGAGTTTTCCGGCGGGATGCGCCAGCGGGTCATGATCGCCATGGCGATGGCTCTTCGTCCCCAGGTGCTCATCGCGGACGAGCCAACCACGGCCCTCGACGTCACCATCCAAGACCAGATCTTGCGTCTGATGCGTCGCCTTCAAGTCGAAAACGGCACATCGATCCTGCTGATCTCACACGACTTGTCGGTGGTCGCCGGACTGTGCTCGCGGGTCATCGTGATGTATGGCGGGCTGATCATGGAAGAATCGCCGGTCGCCGACCTGTTTTCGCGTCCCCTGCACCCATACACGATCGGACTGCTTGGCGCGTTGCCCGCGCTGCAGGTCTCGGCCGACCGGCTGGTGTCGATACCGGGCAGCCCGCCCGACATGAGCGCCCCAGGGGACGGCTGTCCGTTCGCCCCCCGCTGCCCCTATGCCCGCGTGCGCTGCGAACACCGCCTGCCGGGCTACTACAGCGCCGGGCCCGGGCATCGCAGCCTCTGCTGGCTGCTCGACGCGGAGGCGCCGGCCACCGACTCCCCGTTCGGGGCGGCAGACGGCCCAAAGCGTTCGGGGGTGAGGCCGCTGTGACCAACATCCTTGAGGTCGAAAACCTGACGAAGCACTTCCGGTCGGGGGTTCGCGGGCATCCGGTGCGCGCCGTCGACGGCGTCACCTTCTCTGTGACGGCGGGGGAGACCTTCGCGCTGGTCGGCGAATCCGGCTGCGGCAAGTCGACCTGCGCCCGCACCATCATCCGATTGTATGAGCCGACGGCCGGACGGATCCTGCTCGACGGCACCGACATCAGCCACCTCGGTGTGCGCCAGCTGCGGCCGCTGCGCCGCAACGTGCAGATGGTGTTCCAAGACCCGTACGCATCGCTGAACGGACGCATGACGGTGCGCGACATCATCGCCGAGCCGCTGCGCGTGCACCAGCCGGACCTCAGCCCGGCCGAGACCACCGAGCAGATCGTCGACGCCCTGGCGGCGGTCGGGCTGGGCCGCGAGCATCTGACGCGCTACGCGCACGAGTTCTCCGGCGGCCAGCGCCAGCGGATCGGTATCGCGCGGGCTCTGGTCATCCGCCCCCGGCTGGTGCTGTGCGACGAACCAATCTCGGCCCTTGACGTCTCGATCCAGGCGCAGATAGTCAACCTGCTGCGCGACCTGCAAGACGAACTCGGGCTCACCTACCTGTTCATCGCCCACGACCTGTCGATGGTGCACCACGTCGCCGACACCGTCGCCGTCATGTACCTGGGGCAGATCGTTGAGCTGGGGCCGACGGAAATGGTGTACGCCGCCCCGCTGCATCCCTACGCCAAGGGGCTTCTGGCCTCGGTGCCCAAACCCGATCCGGCCGTCGACCTGATGTCGCGCCCGCCGGCCATCGAGGGCGAGATCCCCAGCCCAATCCACCCCCCGTCGGGCTGCCGGTTCCGCACGCGCTGCCCGGTTGCCATGGCGATTTGCTCCACGGACGAACCCGTCCCGGTGGCCGTCGGGGACGGCCGCCAAGTTAGCTGTCATCTATTCAAGTGACAAACAGAAAGGAAACCAATGAGAATCAAACCAGCGCTTGTTATCACGCCGCTGTTGGCGATCGGGTTGGCCGTCAGCGCCTGCACGTCACCAACAACCAGCAACCCGACAACGGCGACGAGCGGGGTGCCGCAGTCAATGACTTTTGCCCTGCAAAACCAGCCGGACGGCATCGATCCGACGGTCACCAACAACAGCTTCGCCATGCCGATCATCGACCAGGCGTTTGAAGGCTTGGTCACCTACTCCCGCACGGATGGTTCGCTGATCCCCGGGCAGGCGGCCAGCTGGGACATCAGCTCCGACGGCCTGACCTACACCTTCCACCTGCGCCCGGGGTTGAAGTGGAGTGACGGCAGCCCGCTGACGGCCAGCGACTGGGTTTACACCGCCCAGCGGATCCTGACGCCCAGCACGGCCGCCCAGTACGTCAACCTTTACACCGACTACGTGGTTGGCGCGCAGGCACTGTACGACGATCCGACGGCCACCGCCGGGCTCGGCATCAAGGCCACCGACGACTCCACGCTGGTGATCACGCTGCTGGCGCCGACGCCGTTCTTCATCGACATCCTCGGCATGTGGGCGTGGGATCCGGTGCAGAAGGCCACGATTGACGCCAACGGCGCCCAATGGACGAACAACGCCTCCAGCTATGTGTCCAACGGCCCGTTCATGATGACCGACATCAAGCTGAACGACTCCTGGGTGATGGCGAAGAACCCCAACTACTGGGACGCCGCCAACGTCACGCTGGACAATCTGACGCTGAAGCTGATCCCCGACGAGTCGACGGCGCTCACCGCGTTCAAGAACAACGAGGTGCAGGGTTCCTACACCGTGCCGGCCAGCGACATCGCGTCGCTCAAGACCGGCAACCAGGGTTTGGTTGTGACACAGGCCTACGCCACCACCTTCTTTGACATCAACAACAAGAAGGCGCCGTACGACAATCCGCTGGTCCGGAAGGCCCTCAACCTGGCCATTGACCGCAACTCGCTGATCAACGACGTCCTGCAAAATGGCGGCACGCCGGCCTACTCGCTGCTGCCTCCCGGCTATGTGGTGGACGGCACCGATCTGACGGACGGACGGTCGACTTTCGACCTCGGCCCGACCGCCGACCCTGACGCCGCCAAGCAGGCGCTGGCTGACGCCGGCTTCCCCGGCGGGGCTGGTTTCCCGACGCTGCAACTGTCTTACTACACGAACGACACCGCCAAACTGATGACCGAGGCTGTCGCCGCGGAGCTCGAGCAGAACCTTGGCATCAAGGTGCAGATCTCGAACGAAGACTGGGCAGTGTATTACGCCGACATCCAGGCCGGCAATTACGATGTCGCCGCGATGGGCTGGAGCGCAGACTACTTCCACCCGATGACATTCATGCAGCTTCTTGTCACCGGTGACGTGAACAACAACGTCGGCTACTCGAACCCGCAATACGACGCGCTGGTCAGCCAGGCCCAAACCGAAACTGACCCGGCCAAGGCGCTGACGATCATGCAGCAGGCCGATACCCTCGCCTCGGCCGAGTATCCGACGCTGAACGTGTTCTACCGCGCCAACATGATGCTGGTCTCCCCGAACATCCAAGGTGTCTACCGCGATGTGCTGGGCAACATCTACTTCTCGGCGGCTTCCGTCACAGGCTAGCCGCGGGTTCCCCTATTCCCTCCTTTTGGGGGGAATAGGGGAATAGACTTGAGCGGTGACTTTGGTGGGCTTGGTCGCGGCGCTTCGCGACGACGCGGCTTTGATCTCGGCCCGGCAGGCCGCGGCTGCCCGTGAACCAGAGCTCACCATCACCGCCCCGGAAGCGGGCACCCCCTACGTCGTCGCGTCCCTGTCAAAAGCGCGGACGGTGCTGGCCGTCACCTCCACCTACCGTGAAGCCGAGGAGTTGACGGCCGGGCTGGGCTCCCTGCTGGGGGAACCCCAGGTGGCCTATTACCCGGCCTGGGAGACGCTGCCGCACGAGCGCCTGAGCCCCCGCCTTGACACCGTCGGCCGACGCTTGGCGGTGCTGCGGCGCGTAGTATCCGACACTCCGCCGGCGGTTGTGGTGGCGCCCGTTCGGGCCATCCTGCAGCCGCAGGCCAAAGGGCTGGCGTCACTTCGGCCCGTGCGCCTGGCCAAGGGCGAGGACTACCCGATGGACGACCTGGCCCGCGATCTGGTGGACGCCGCCTACGCCCGGGTTGACCTGGTCGAGCGCCGCGGCGAGTTCGCCGTCCGCGGCGGCATCGTCGACATCTTCCCGCCGACCAGTGACCGTCCCGTCCGCGTCGATCTGTTCGGCGACACCGTCGACGACATCCGCGAGTTCGGCGTGGCCGACCAGCGCAGCACCGGCGTCGAACTGGACGAGGTGGTCGCCGACCCGTGCCGCGAGCTGCTGCTGACGGACGCGGTGCGGGCCCGCGCCGCCGCCCTCGCCGACACCCACCCGGAGCTGGCCGAGCTGGCAGGCAAGCTGGCCGAGGGCATCGTGGAGGACGGCATGGAGGCCCTGATGCCGGCGCTGGTGGACGGCATGGAGCTGCTCGTCGACCTGCTGCCGCCCGAGGCTCTCGTCGTCCTGGTGAGCCCGGAGAAGGTGGCGGGCCGAGCATTTGACCTTGTGCGCACCTCGATGGAGTTCTTGAACGCAGGTTGGGTGACGGCCGCGGCGGGCGGGGAGGCCCCCGTCGATCTGGCGGCCAGCGCCTACCGCGACCTGGACGAGGTGCGCGAGCACTCGCTGCGGCTGGGCCAGGGCTGGTGGTCGGTCAGCCAGTTCGTCAGCGGGCCAGACACCGAAGCCGTCGCGATGGAGCCGCCCGTCAACTGGCGGGGCGACGCCCAAGCCGCCGTACAGGCGATGGCGGAAGACATCCGGGGAAACAAGGCGGTTGTCGCCCTGGTCGAAGGCAAGGGCCTGGGGGCCCGCCTGGCCGAGATGGCCGCCGATGCCGGCCTGGGGGTGCGACAGCCGGACGAGTTGACCACCCCGCCGGCGCCGGGTGTGGTCACCATTGTGGTGGCGGACGGCCTGAGCGGCTTCAGGATGCAGCACCTGGTGGTTTACTCGTCCGTCGACATCGCCGGCCAGGCGCCGACACCGCGGTCGGCCCGCGCCATGCCCGCGAAGCGGCACAACCAGGTGGTGCCGCTGGAGCTCAAGCCGGGCGACGCCCTGGTGCACGAGATCCACGGCATCGGCCGCTTCGTCGAGATGGCGCAGCGCCAGGTGCAGGGGGCGACCCGCGAATACATGGTGATCCGCTATGCGCCGTCCAAGCGCGGCCAGCCGGGCGATCTGCTGTGGCTGCCGATGGATCAGTTGGATCTCGTGACGCGCTACGTCGGCGGCGAGACGCCCGCCCTGGACAGGATGGGTGGCGCCGAGTGGCGGGCGCGCAAGTCGCGGGCCAGGCGGGCCGTCCGCGAGATCGCCGCCGAACTGATCAAGCTGTATGCCGCTCGGCAGGCCACCCGGGGCCACGCCTTTTCGCCCGACTCGCCCTGGCAGGCCGAGATGGAGGACGCCTTCCCCTACATCGCCACTCCCGATCAGCTGGTGGCCGTCAACGATGTCAAGCACGACATGGAGCAGATCGTGCCGATGGACCGCCTGATCTGCGGCGACGTCGGCTACGGCAAGACCGAGATCGCCGTGCGGGCCGCCTTCAAAGCCGTCCAGGACGGCAAGCAGGTGGCGATACTCGTGCCCACAACCCTGCTGGTCGATCAGCACGTCGCCACGTTCACGGCCAGATATGCCGGTTTCCCCGTCAACGTGGCGCCGCTCAGCCGCTTCCAATCGGACCGCGAAGTCAAGGCGACGCTCGACGGGGTGGCGACGGGACGGATCGACGTCGTCATCGGCACCCACGCGCTGCTGGGCTCGAAGGTGGCGTTCAAGGACCTCGGCCTGGTGGTCATCGACGAGGAGCAGCGCTTCGGCGTCGAGCACAAGGAGACGCTGAAGAAGCTGCGCGTCAACGTGGATGTGCTGTCGATGAGCGCCACACCGATCCCGCGCACACTGGAGATGGCGGTGACGGGCATCCGCGAGATGAGCACCATCGCCACGCCGCCGGAGGAACGCCACCCGGTGCTGACGTTCGTCGGCGGGTACGACGAGGGTCAGGTGGTGGCGGCGATCCGGCGGGAGCTGGCCCGCGAAGGCCAGGTGTTTTTCGTCCACAACCGCGTCCAAAGCGTCGACAAGGTGGCCGCCCGGCTGGCGGAGCTGGTGCCGGAGGCCCGCGTCGTGACCGCCCACGGCCAGATGAACGAGCGGGCGCTGGAAGAGATCATGGCCGGTTTCCTGGCCCGCCGGGCTGACGTGCTGGTGTCGACGACGATCATCGAGGCGGGCCTGGATATCGCCACCGCCAACACGTTGATCGTCGACCACGCCGAGACCATGGGGCTGTCGCAAATGCACCAGTTGAGGGGACGGGTCGGGCGCTCGCGCGAGCGTGGCTACGCCTACTTCCTCTACCCGCCCGAAAAGGTGTTGACGCCCACGGCCCACGACCGGCTGAACGCCCTGGCGACGAACAACGAGCTGGGCGCCGGCATGGCGATCGCCATGAAGGACCTGGAGATCCGGGGGGCCGGCAACCTGCTGGGGGCCGAGCAGTCCGGGCACATCGCCGATGTCGGCTTCGACCTGTACCTGCGCCTGGTGGGGGAGGCGGTGGCCGATTTCCGCCCCGACGGGGGAGACACCGAGGTGGAGGACGAGCCGCCCATGCGCATCGAGTTGCCCGTCGACGCCCACCTGCCCACCGACTACATCGAGTCGGAGCGGCTGCGCCTGGAGATCTACAAGCGCATCGCCGAAATCCGCTCGGAGCCCGACATCGCCGCGCTGAGGGACGAGCTGGTCGACCGCTACGGCCCCGTGCCCGCCCCGGTCGACGCGCTGCTCGACGTCGTCCGGTTCCGGTTGCTGTGCCGGTCGGTCGGGCTGACGGAGGTCGTCGCGTCGGGCGCGTTCGTGCGCCTGTCGCCGGTCGGCGGAGAGCGGGGCGCCCCGCTGCCCGAGTCGCGCGAGCTGAGGTTGCGCAGGCTCTACCCGGGCACGGTGATCAAGTCGCCGACCCACCTGGTGTTGGTGCCGGCCCCGCCGCCGGGCCAGGTCCTGGACTGGGCGACGCAGCTGGTGACAGCCGCCTTCGGTAATTCCCCTCCTTAGTCCCGCAAGGAGGTGCAGCGCCGGAGCCACAGAAAATTCCCCTCTGGAAAGGGGTGGCGGCGGAGCCGACGGGGTGGTCTTCAATTCCCCTCTGGGGAGGGGTGTCGGCGGAGCCGACGGGGTGGTCTCGCGAGGAGGTGCAGCGCCGGAGCCACGGAAAATTCCCCTCTGACGCTTCTATGTTTGTCAAATCGTGGTTGCCGGGTTGTAGAGGTCTTGCAGGTCGCGGTAGATCTGGCGGGCGAGGTAGCGTTTGAGG
>WRFI01000058.1 GCA_009778875.1 Propionibacteriaceae bacterium
GAGTTGATCATTGAGGAACTCACCACGTCTTTGAACGCCAAGGACGCGATTGTTTGTTAGGAGATATCCCATGACCGTGAAGATCGGTATTAACGGCTTTGGCCGCATCGGCCGCAATTTCTACCGCGCAATGCTCGAGCAGGGCGCCGACCTTGAGGTGGTGGCCGTCAACGACCTCACCGACAACGCCACGCTTGCTCACCTGCTGAAGTACGATTCCGTGATGGGCCGCTTCCCGGGCACCGTCACCTCGGATGAGACCTCGATCACCGTCAACGGCCACAAGATTCTCGTCTTTGAAGAGAGAGATCCGGCCAACCTGCCTTGGGGTGAGCTTGGTGTCGAAATCGTTATCGAGTCCACAGGCCACTTCAATGACGGCGAAAAGGCCAAGGTGCACATTGCTTCGGGCGCCAAGAAGGTCATCATGTCGGCCCCCGGCACCCACGTTGACGGCACGTTCGTCATCGGCGTCAACGCGCAGGATTACGACCCCGCCAAGCACAACATCATGAGCAACGCCTCTTGCACCACCAACTGCCTGGCCCCGATGGCCAAGGTGCTGCAGGACACCATCGGCATCGAGCGTGGCCTCATGACCACGATTCACGCCTACACCGGTGACCAGAACCTGGTTGACGGCCCGCACAAGGATCTGCGCCGCGCCCGTTCGGCCGCCCTGTCGATCATCCCGACGAAGACGGGCGCCGCCCAGGCTGTCGCGCTGGTCATCCCGGAACTCGAAGGCAAGTTCGACGGCTTCGCGCTGCGCGTGCCGGTGCCGACCGGTTCCGTCACCGATCTGACGTTTGAAGCCAGCCGCGACACCACTGTCGCCGAGATCAACGCCGCCATCAAGGCCGCCGCCGAGGGCCCGCTCAATGGCATCCTCTCCTACACGGAAGACCCGATCGTTTCGGCCGACATCGTCGGCGATCCGTCGTCATCGATCTTCGACGCCAAGTCGACGAAAGTCATCGGCCGCCTCGTCAAGGTGCTGGCGTGGTACGACAACGAATGGGGTTACAGCAACCGCCTCGTTGAGCTGACGTCCCTGGTCGCTTCCAAGCTGTGACAAGAGGTGTGCAATGAAGTCAATTGACGAGATCACCGATCTTTTGGGCAAGCGCATTGTCATCCGTTGCGATTTCAACGTGCCCCTGTCAGGTGACGTCATCACCGATGACGGACGCATCCGGGCCGCTCTGCCGACCCTGAACAAGCTGCTCGACGGTGGCGCCAAGGTCACCGTGCTGGCACACCTGGGCCGTCCCAAGGGCGAGGTCAACCCGAAGTATTCGCTGGCACCAGTGGCGAAGCGTCTGGGCGAACTGCTCGGCCGCCCGGTCGCTCTGGCGGCCGACGTCATCGGGCCCTCGGCTCACGAAACGGTTGCGGCGCTGGCCGACGGACAGATCGCGCTTTGCGAAAACGTGCGCTACGAGCCGGACGAGGAATCGAAGGACGACGCCGCCCGGGCCGCGCTGGCGGCCAAGTACGCCGAGTTCGGTGACGTCTTCGTGACGGACGGCTTCGGTGTCGTCCACCGCAAGCAAGCCTCCGTCTACGACATCGCCAAGCTGCTGCCGAGTTTCGCCGGCTACCTGGTGCAAAAGGAAGTCGACGTGCTGAAGGCGCTGACCGTTGACCCGAAGCGTCCTTTCGTCGTCGTCCTGGGCGGCGCCAAGGTGGCTGACAAGCTGGCCGTCATCGACAACCTGCTGAAGATCGCCGACACACTGGTGGTCGGCGGCGGCATGGCCTACACGTTCTTGAAGGCCCAAGGCATCGAGGTCGGCAACTCCATCCTCGACGCGGACAACATCGAAACGTGCAAGGGCTATCTGGAATCGGCCAGGGCGGCGGGCAAGACGATCCTCCTCCCGGTGGACGTGCGCATCGCGCCAGGCATGGATTTCGATGCCCGCCAGGTGATCGGCGACGTGTCGGTGGTCGCTGTCGACGCCATTCCGGCCGATCAGGGCGGCATGGACATCGGCCCGGCCACCGAGAAGCTGTTTGCCGGGGCCATTGAGCAGGCGGCGACGGTGTTCTGGAATGGCCCGATGGGCGTCTTCGAGATCCCGGCGTTCGCGCAGGGCACGAAGGCCATCGCGCAGGCGTTGACGCAGGTCAACGGCTTGTCGGTGGTTGGCGGCGGGGATTCCGCCGCCGCCTGCCGTCAGCTCGGCTTCAGCGACGACCAGTTCGGCCACATTTCGACCGGTGGCGGTGCGTCCCTCGAGTACCTCGAAGGCAAGGATCTGCCGGGTCTGGCCGTTTTGGAGGGCAACTGATGGCCCGTCTGCCGCTCATCGCCGGTAACTGGAAGATGAATCTGAACCACGTCGATGCGGTCGGCGTGGTTCAGAAGCTGGCCTGGGCGCTGGCCGACCACAACTACGACAAGAAGCGATCGGAGTGCGTCGTCATCCCGCCGTTCACGGATCTGCGCACCATCCAGATCCTGATCGACGGTGACCGCATGCCGATCACCTTGGGGGCTCAGGACGTCAGCGAGCACGACGAGGGCGCCTACACCGGCGACATCGCCGCCTCGATGCTGGCGAAGCTGACCTGCAAGTACGTGGTTGTGGGGCATTCCGAGCGTCGCCAGTACCACAATGAGACGGACGCACAGGTCAACGCCAAAGCCCGCCAATGCCTAACCCATGGGCTGTCCCCGATCATCTGCGTGGGCGAAGGCCTGGACGTTCGTCAGGCTGGCGGTCACGTCGAGCACACCGTGGGTCAGCTGAAGGCGGCGCTTGCCGGCGTCAAGGCCGAATCGGCGGCGTCCCTGGTGATCGCCTATGAGCCGATTTGGGCGATCGGCACCGGCCAGGTGGCCACCCCGGACGACGCCCAAGAGGTTTGTGCGGCGATCCGGGCTTGCCTGACCGACCTGTACGGTGCCGATGCGGCCGACCTGGTGCGCGTCCTCTACGGCGGTTCCGTCAAGGCCGGGACGATCGCCGCCATCATCAAGCAGGACGACGTTGACGGGGCCCTGGTCGGCGGTGCCAGCCTCGACCCGGACGAGTTCAGCCTGATCACCAGGTTCTACGATCTGCCATTCTGACAATCTGGACAAAAAAACTGGCGGCCCAAAAGGGCCGCCAGTTTTGTGTTGCTGGCCTTACTGACCGTACGGCCCGGCCTGCGGTGCCGGCGGGGCCGGCGGCTGCGGGAATGGATCGGGCTGGCCATGCGTGGCTGGCTGATAGGGGTCAGCCGGTGGCTGCTGGACTGGCGCCTGCTGGGGGTAAGCCATCGGCTGGGGGTAGGCAGCCGGCTGCGGCGCCGGTTGGGCATACTGCGGCGGGTAGGCCTGCGGCGGCGCGGCCTGAGGCTGTGCTGGCGGGTATTGGGCCGGCTGGGGCGCGTATTGGGGTGCCTGGGGCGCATACTGCGGTGCCGCCTGGGGCGCATACTGCGGCGGCGCCTGGTACTGGTCCGGGTAAGGCTGACCGTACGCTTGCGCGTACTGCGCCTGCGCCGCGGCGGCTTGCGCCTTCTTCTTGCGGCTACCGCTCATGACGATGATGAGGATGACGGCGGCTATCACGATGATGCCAACCACAATGCCGATGATCGCGCCCGTGGAAATGCCGCCAGACGATGAACCGCCCACGCCTGACCCCGAGTCCTTGCCGACCGCCTTCAAGGGCGTGGAGCCCATCAGGTCGTTCGGGTCATCCCACGTCACCTTGTTGCCGGAAACCGTGCCCGCCGGGTTGCTGGAGATGACCGCGCCGGGGAACGTCACCGAAATGGAGAACGGGTCGAGCATTGACGAGACGTCACTGGGCGAGACTCCGTAGTCGGAGAGGCCCAACTCGCTGGTGTCCATGGTGAAGGTGTATTGGCCGTTGGCGTGTGTCAGTCCGCTGCCACTGGTTGAGCCGTAGTCAGAGAGCGACATTCCGGAGGCCGCGATCGTGCAGGTGTGCTGGCCGTTCGATGTGCCAGGGGTCAAACTGACGTTGCCAGGCATCCCAAGATCGCTGGTGCCGCCGTTTTCGGTGATGTAATCGCACAGGTTGTCGGTGTCCAGCATTGACAGATATGCGTCATCAATGCCCATCGTCATGGCGACGGAGATGTCGGAGTCGGACTTGATCGTGACATCCATGGTCAAGCTCATGCAACCCGTGAGGAGAAGGACGAGCGGTGTAAGCGCTGCAACGCGCCAAAGTCGTTTGTTCATGGGAACACTCTAGACCAAAACCTGCACCGATTCCCGCCAGCGGTGATAGGGTATGCGCGGAGGTGAGCATATGCAGACGGTATATCTATCGGACACAGACGGCGATTTTCGCCAGGTTGACGACGTGGTCGATGGCGCATGGGTCAACCTGATCGATCCCTCAAAGGCTGAGATCACGGCTTTGGCAGAAAAATGCGCGGTCGACCCAGACGACCTGAGAAGCGCTTTGGACGTTGAGGAGCGATCGCGTATCACCGCCGAAGACGGCTACGTGCTCATCCTGGTCGATGTGCCCACGACGGAACTGCGTTCCGGGCGCAAGTGGTACATCACCATCCCTTTGGGCATAATCATCGCGAAAAATGTCATCATCACGGTCTGTTCCGAGCGCGTGTCGGTCATCGCCGAGTTCGAAAAGGGACGGGTGCGCGACTTCCGCACGTTCATGAAGACACGCTTCACGCTGCAGTTGTTGATGCACAATGCCGGGGCCTATCTGTCGGCGCTGCGCGTCATTGACAAGATGATTGACCGTCAGGAGGCCAACCTTCGCCGCTCGACCCGCAACGAAGAACTGATCGAGATGCTGGAGCTCGAAAAGTCGTTGGTCTACATCAACACGTCACTTGTCTCGAATCAGCGGGTGCTGAACCGGCTGGTGCGTGTGGCGGAGGTGAAGAAGTACCCGGAGGACGACGACCTGCTCGAGGACACCATCATCGAGAACGAGCAGGCGCTGGAAATGTCGGGCATCTACTCGGGCATTCTGTCCGGCATGATGGACGCCTACGCCTCGGTCATATCGAACAACCAAAACGTCATCATGAAAACCCTGGCCGTGGTCACCATCGTCTTGTCGATCCCGACGATGATCTTCTCCGCCTTCGGCATGAACCTGAATCTGGATGGCTATCCATGGCACACTCCGATCTGGGGGTTCTACGGCATTATCGGCGTCTCCTTCGCGCTGGCTGGCATCGCCATTATCTTCATGGGGCGGAAGAAGTGGTTCTGACGGCCATCTTTCGGTATGCTTGAGCGGTGATTCCAATGGCATCAGTTATGACCACGCCCATAATCGTGCTGTCGTGCGTGCTGATTCTGCTCAGTTTGCTGCTCACACTGTCCATCCTGCTGCACAAGGCCAAGGGTGGCGGCATGTCCGACCTGTTCGGCGGGGGCATGTCGACGGCCATGGGCGGCATTTCGATCGCTGAGCGCAACCTCGACCGCATAACGCTGATTGTTGGTGGCCTGTGGGTGGCCTGCGTCATCGTCCTGCTGGTGCTGTACCGGTTCTTCCCGCCGGTTTCCTGATCTTATAGCTCGCAAACATGCCGGGGCAGAAGCCCGGCGGCCGCCGCGTCGACAAACAGGGCGGTGTTTCGCAGTCCCCGAAGCGCACCGGCCGGCAACGTCTCGTCGCCATCCACGATGCGTGGCACGATTGAGACGATGTCCTCGCCGGCGGCGATCAACCAAATGTCACTGCTGCGGGCCAGGGTGTCCAGGCTGAGCGTCAAGCATTCGCCGTCGGCGTCCCTCACACCGACCACGCTGTGGGGGGTGGCGCGCAGGAAGGCCGGTGAGCCAGCCCTCAGCCCGGCGACGCGGCCGTCCTTGCCAACCCGCAGCACCGTCAAGTCGAACGCGGTGTTGCCGAGCTCCGTGGCATAGGCAATCGCCGCCGCGTCGACATCCGGGTTGCCCGATGGGGTCGGCATCGGGTGAATGTGTCCAGGTGCCAGGCGCAACGCCCCCAGGGCGGCCAGCGTCCGGGTGGACACCCGGGACGGGTCGGTCACGTCGACGAAACGGTCGTTGCTCCACCACAGATCGAGGCGGCGCATTTTCGTATCGGCGGCGGTGGCGCTGATGGCCGCGCACATGTCGCTCAGCCCGTCCGAGACGCACAGTCGCAGCGCGCGCTGACCGAGGGTGGCGTAACCAACCAGGGCGTCCGCGACACCGTGGTTGAGCGCCTCCGGGCTGTTGTATCTGTGAACACGCATGGCGGGTCTAGCGCAGCGCGCCTTCGACGGCCGCCACCAAGTCGTCCCATGACGCCTCAAACTTGGCGACCCCGTCCGCCTCAAGAAAACCGGTGATGTCCCCGTAGTCCAAGCCCACCCTGACAAGTTCGCCAAGTATGGCCCGGGCGCTCATGATCTCGGTCGTGATGGTGTCGCCGACGACCTCGCCGTGATCGGCGAAGGCTTGCAGCGTGGCTTCCGGCATCGTGTTGACGCAGGGTCTGGCCACCAGGTCGGCCACATAGATGGTGTCCGGGTAGTCGGGGTTTTTCGTGCCGGTAGACGCCCACAGCGGCCGCTGCTCATTGGCGCCCTGAGCTCGCATCGCCTGGAACCGGGCTGACTCGAACACCGACAGGTACTCGCCGTACGCGGCGCGCGCGTTGGCGACGGCGGCCTTGCCCTTCAATGCCAGCGCCTCGGGTGTGCCGATGGCGTCCAGCCGCTTGTCCACCTCTGTGTCGACCCGCGACACGAAGAACGACGCCACCGAGTGGATCTTTGAGATGTCGCGGCCAGCCGCCAGGGCGTCGTCCAAACCGGCCAGATAGGCGTCCATGACGCCGCGATAGCGCTCCAGCGAGAAGATCAGGGTGACATTGACGCTGATTCCGGCGGCGATTGTGGCTCGCACGGCCGCCAGTCCTTCGATGGTGGCAGGTATCTTGATCAGCACGTTGGGCTCGCCGACCTGCTCGGCTAAGACCGCGGCCTGGGCGACGGTGGCGGACACGTCATGGGCCAAGCCCGGCTCGACCTCAATTGAGACGCGGCCGTCGTACCCCTTGGTTGACTCGAAGACCGGGGCGAACACCCGGCAGGCGTCCCGCACATCAGCGCTCATCAGGGCGCGGATGACGTCGGCGGTGGGCTGTCCTTTTACCTGGGCCAGCAGGTCGCCGTAGACGCTCATGTCCTTGAAGGCGGCGGCGAAGATCGTCGGGTTGGTTGTCACGCCTGTGACACCGTCTTCGATCAGCCCGGGAAGCTGATCCAGACGCGACCGCGACAGGTCGTCCAACCAGATCGAGACCCCCGCGTCCTGCAACTGCTCCAACCTTGACTTACTCATTTTCTGCCTTTCTCACCCGCACTCGTCCTCCGATCTTACATCCTTGAAAGGAAGCGTCTACCCGGGTGGGTATCAGCCTATTGTATTGATCGACGATTTATGCAACACTTGTGTTGTGAAATCCTTCGAGGAGTCTACGCGCCAGCGTGTGCTTGGCGCCATCATGGCTCAGGACGCCACAACCGCCACTGAATTGGCGGCGCTGCTGGGCCTGACGTCGGCGGCGGTGCGGCGTCACCTGGAGGCGCTGGAAGGCGAGGGTTTGATCGGGGCTCGTCAGCGCCGCACACGAGATGCGACCAGGGGACGACCTGCCAAAGTGTTTGCGATCTCGGAAAAGGGGCGAGACCAGTTCCACCAGGCCTACGGCGAATTGGCGGCGCAGGCCATAGCGCAATTGATCGCCACCACCGGCCCGGGCGGTCTGGGGTCGCTGGCCAAGGTCCATTTCGGGCCGATCCAGGACGTCTTCGAAGCCAGTCAGTCGAGCGATAGGCAATCGCGGGTTGAGGCGCTGGTGGCCGCCCTTGACGCCGCCGGGTACGCCGCCGACGTGCATCCCTTGGCCAACGGCGACCAGATTTGTCAGCATCACTGCCCGGTGGCCGAAGTTGCCCGCATCTATCCCGAGTTGTGCGAACTCGAAACCCAGATGCTGGCGTCACTGCTTGAATCCCACGTCCAACGGTTGGCGACAATCGCCCATGGCGACGGGGTGTGCACGACGCACATCCCAGGGCCGGTCGAGAGAAAGACTGTCCAGTGAGTGAGTCTTTCGACCGGGACGCCACACTGGACGAGCTCGGTACCTACAAGTATGGCTGGCACGACACCGACATCGCCGGCGCGCTGGCTCAGCGTGGCTTGACGGAGGCGGTCGTGCGGGGGATCTCGTCGATCAAGGACGAACCGGCCTGGATGCTGGACCGCCGGTTGAAGGCGCTGGACGTGTTCGGCAAGAAGCCGATGCCAACCTGGGGCCCGGACCTGTCCGACATCGATTTCGACACGATCAAGTACTACGTCCGCCCGACCGACAAGGTGGCCGCCTCGTGGGATGCCTTGCCGGACGACATCCGGCGCACCTACGACCGACTCGGGCTGCCGAAAGCCGAGCAGGACCGTCTGGTGGCCGGCATCGCGGCCCAGTACGAGTCCGAGGTGGTCTACCACAAGATCAACGAAGAGCTCGAACGCCAGGGCGTCATCTTCTTGGACACCGATTCCGGGCTGAAGCAATACCCAAAGCTTTTCGAGGAGTATTTCGGTTCGGTCATCCCGGCCGGCGACAACAAGTTTTCGGCGTTGAACACGGCCGTCTGGTCGGGCGGATCGTTCATCTATGTGCCACCGGGAGTGCACGTCAACATCCCGCTGCAAGCCTATTTCCGCATCAATACCGAGAACATGGGCCAGTTCGAGCGCACGTTGATCATCGCCGACGAGGGGTCATATGTCCATTATGTCGAGGGTTGCACGGCACCGATTTACAAGTCGGATTCGCTGCACGCGGCCGTCGTCGAGATCATCGTCAAAAAGGGCGCCCGGGTGCGCTACTCCACCATCCAGAACTGGTCGAACAACGTCTACAACCTGGTGACGAAGCGGGCCAAGTGCGATGAAGACGCGACGATGGAGTGGATCGACGGCAACATCGGGTCGAAGACGACGATGAAATACCCGGCCGTCTGGCTGATGGGGGAGCATGCCCGCGGCGAGACCCTGTCGATCGCCTTCGCCGGGCCTGGCCAGCACCAGGACTCCGGCTCGAAGATGATCCACTTCGCCCCCAACACGTCGTCGTCTATCATCTCGAAGTCGGTCGCCCGACAGGGGGGACGCACCGCCTACCGCGGCCTCGTCCACGTGCGCCCAGGCGCCCATCACGCGCACAGCAACGTCAAGTGCGACGCTCTGCTGGTCGACAACGTTTCGCGATCGGACACCTACCCCTACCAGGACATCCGAGAGGAGGACGTGTCGATGGCCCACGAGGCCACCGTCTCACGAATCAGCGAGGACCAGTTGTTTTACCTGATGAGCCGCGGGCTGGCCGAGGAAGAGGCCATGGCGATGATCGTGCGCGGCTTCATCGAGCCGATCGCCAAGGAGTTGCCGATGGAGTACGCCTTGGAGCTTAACCGTCTCATCGAGATGCAGATGGAAGGGGCGGTCGGCTGATGAGCCCGATCGAGTCGCACCTGCATACCCGGCCGTCCTTCGATCTGGCCGACCACCCGATGCCCAGCGGGCATGAGGAGATCTACCGCTTCGCGCCGATGGACAAGCTGGCCCCGCTGCTGGATGCGGACGCCGACTGGGGGCCGGGTGTTCCCGTTTTCGCGGGAGGGGGCGTGCTCGTTCCCGTCGACCGGCCGTCGGCCATCGCGGCCGCCAGGGGTGAGGGCGCCCACGTGGAGCTGGCCGGTGAGGTGGCAGAACCGGTGGTCGTGGACGTCCGGGGTGACGGCGGGCACCGCGCCCAGCGGTTGACCATCGATGCCAAACCCGGCAGCCGGGGTGTTGTCGTGCTGCAACACGCC
>WRFI01000059.1 GCA_009778875.1 Propionibacteriaceae bacterium
GCAGCCGCGCACCGACTCCTCGTAGCGCACATACACCTCGGAGTTGGCGTACGAGATCAGCCGGGACGGCGTCAATTCGACGTCCAGCAACCCCGCGATGTCCTGGGCGAGTTGCGGATGGGCGCGACCCGAGAAAAGCATCATGTGCTTGTTCGGCGTGCCGATTGATCCAGTCACTGTTCCTCCATTCCGCGCCTGGCGGTGTCGGGTTGCACCGTCGACCCCGGCGGCACGATCGCGCCAGCGCCCACCTCGGCCGGCGAAATGATCAAAGCGCCCGCACCGATCACGGCGCCCGCACCGATCTGGATCTGGGCCTTGTTCGTCGAATCCCAGCTGGCAAAAACGACACCAGCCCCGACATCCACCCTCTCGCCCAGCGTCACGTTCTTCGTCTCGACGAACGGCCCGATGATGCCGTCCCGCCCGATCTGCGATCCGGGCCGCAAGCGGGCGTATGGCCCAACCCGCGACCCGGCACCCACCACCGACAGGTCGACGGTGCTGCGCGTGATGACGGCCTGCTCGCCGATCTCCGAATCCTTGATGGTGGTCTCCGGGCCGATCGACGCGCCCCAGGCCACCGACGTCGCCCCCGCCAACATGGTGCCCGGAAGCAGCGTCACATCCGGGTTGAGGTCGACGTCCGCCTCGATCCAGGTGGTCGCCGGGTCCAGGACGGTCACCCCGGCGCTCATCCAATGCTCGACCACCCGGCGGTTGTACTCGGCGCTGACGGCCGCCAGCTGCACCCTGTCGTCCACGCCCCGCACCACCCACTCGTCCGGCACCGCATGGATACCGATTTGGCCACCGGCCAGACGGACCGACGAGACGACGTCACCCAGCGAACTGTGCTCGGCCGTCGCGCTCAGCGCGGCCTGAAGGGGGACGAAATCGAACACGTACGCCCCGTCATCGCCGTCGTCAGGCAGGCCCAGCACCGTCACTGCATCGCGCTCGTTGCGGTGCGTGCTGATCATGGCGCGAAGCGTGGCGCCGTCCAGCATGGGCAGATCAGCGCACACCACGACCACCATCGTGTCGTCGACGGGCGCTTCCACGGCCGCCAGGCCGATGCGCACCGCGTCGCCGGTGCCCTGCGGGTCATCCTGCACCGCAATGACGGCACCCGGCGCGATTTCGGCCAGATGGGCCCGCACCTGATCGCCCTGATATCCCACCACGACGATCAGTTCGGACGGGCCGATGCCCTCCACCGCATCCATGGCGTGGCGCAGCAGCGTGTGACCGCCGACGGTGTGAAACACCTTGGATTGGGATGAATTCATGCGCTGGCCGACACCCGCCGCCAGTACGATAACAACCGGCTGATTACCGCTCATATCGCTCCATCTTCAGGCTCTCTGGTAAACCCTGCTCCCCGGGCAGGAATCGAACCTGCATCGCTAATCCTGATTCAAAGTCAGGCGGGCCCTACCAGTAGACCAACCGGGGATCGCACCCCACCAGTCTACCCAACGCCGGACGACTCGTTGTGCACGCGACCCAGCCGGGTGACGGCCAAAACCAGCGCCAGCACGGCCACGAAGGCGTTCACCGTGTAGATCCAGCCGAACGTGATGGCCAGCCCGCGCGCCAGCGGCAGGGCCGCCATAATGGTGCCGCCGATGCCGGCGACGAAGGCGCTGCCGATGCCGTCCGCCACCTGCAGGCTGGACGTGTTCCGCCCGATCGATTCGGGCGGCGACAAGGTCATCAGCGCCAGCGAGGTCGAGGCGACACCCAAGCCCATGCCGAACCCGCCGACCGTCAGAGCCGCGATCGCCACCGCCACCGGCACGGCCGACCAGCCGGCAAACACCGCCAGTGTGGCGATGGCCGCCGTGGTGACCCCCGACCCGATCGCAATGATGCGGTCGCGGCGCACCCTCACCCAGCGCCGCGATTGCAGCAACGTCCCCAGTGTCCAGCCCAGCGCGCCGAAGGCCAGCGCCCAGCCGGCCCGTTCTTTGCCGATGCCGCGGTCTTCGGTCAGCATCAGCGTCAGGAAGGAGGACGACGCGAAGAACGCCCCGGCCAGCGTCAGGCGCACCCACATGAGCGACGCCATGCCCGCCCGGAACCGCCAGAACCCGGCCGGCATGAGCCGCGGCATGGCCGACCCGACAGCCGCCACGCCGATGACCGCCAGCGTTATCAGGCGCCAATCGAGCACGCGGCCGATCTCGCCGCCCAGGGCTTGCGACACACCTTGGATGATTGCCAAACCACCGATACCGGCGATGGCCGCCCACACCGGTGCGTCGTCTTTCGACGGCCCGCGGGTGGCGCGTTTTTGGTAAAGACGGTAGACCGGCCAGAAGCCGACCAGCGCCGCAATCGCCATCAGCGGGATGATCAGCCAGAAGACGAAACGCCAGCCCATGTGCACGGCGATGAAGACGGCAACGCCCGGCCCGATGAACGCCGGCAGGAGGAAGCAGAAAGAAAAGATCGTCATCATGTTGGCCCGCTGCTTGCCCGGATACACCTCGGCGACCACCACCATCAGCGCGATGTTCAGGGCACCACCCCCCAAGCCTTGCACGGCCCTGGCCGCCAGGAACGTCAACATGTAGTGGGCCGAGCCGGCCAGCGTCAAACCGACCATGAACAAGACGACACCGGCCGCCAAAGGCTTGAAGGCGCCGAACCTGTCGACCAGGCGTCCCACCACGATGATCGAAAACACCTGGCCCAAGGCGAACATCGTGAACGCCCAGGCGTACCGGCTCATGCCGTCAAGCGCCGGGACGATCAGGATGGCCGTCGAATTGATCGAATACATCTCGAAGGCCACCGCCAGCACCCCGATGCACATCGCCAGCATCACCCCGCCGCGCTCCCACGGCAGCAGGGACGACACCATCAGGTGACCCTGGTCAGGGTCTGTGTCCTGAGGCGTCGACTGGCTGCTCACCCCGCCAGTCTTGCACGCACACCTGTCGATTCCAAGGAGCAGCCCCTGAGTTTCGCCCAAGAGCCTACGGCTTGACGACGACAACCTGGCCGAGCCCGACCCACCTGGCCAGCCGGGGGGCGTCCTGCCACGTCACGTCGACGTCGAAACGGTGACGGGCCGCATCCGGCAGCAGTTCGGGCGCACTGGCGACCGTGGCGGGCACGGCGTCGCCGTCAGGCCCCACGAGGATCACCGCGTCACCAAACTGCAGCGACGTCACCGGCGCCCGTCCGATGTCAACCACCACGCCGACCCGCGCCAAACCGCTGGCGGGCGGCGCGGTGCCCACACTGGCCGGCGTCAGCATCGTGCCCTCGGGGACGTCAACCAGCATCACCTTGCCGACGACTAACTGGTCGGCTGGGCAGTAGGCAACATTGTTGCCGACGTTAACGCTCGCCTGGCGGACGTCATCCTGGCCGATCACCTGACCGGCGGCCAGCGGACGGGCCGCCACCCAAACATCCTGCCCGTCGTGCACCGCGCGCCAGGCCAGGTAAACCCCGCCCAGGCCGACGCCGGCACAGATCAGACCAATCAACACCAGTTGCAAAGAACGTCGCATCAGGCGAGCCTACCGGCTGCCCGGCACCCAAATCGGGGGTTCTCCACAGGCAGTTTCAGAAAATTCCCCTCCTTAGGAGGGGTGGCGGCGGAGCCGACGGGGTGGTCCTCCAAGCGTGTGCAGGAAGGTGACCGACCACCTCGTCAACTTCGCCGCGGCGTGCTCCAGCCGGCCCGAGCGCACAGACGCCGTACTCGACGCACGATCAAGTGGCCACCAGGCTTGAGCAGGCGTCTGCGCCGTCGCCAGCTCGAACCGGCGTTCCGCCCGCCATGGCGAAGACCACCCCGTCAATCGCTTCGCGACTGCCACCCCTCCCCAGAGGGGAATTTACTCCGTCGGCTCCGCCGCCACCCCTCCCCAGAGGGGAATGTCAGGCTACCGTCACCAGTTGGGCGCCCTCTTGGGCGTCCTCGGGCGCAGCTTCGGGCTCGTTGTCCGTCAGGTCCTCAACCCAGGGCACGGTGGAATCCTCGCCGTAGATCGCCTCGATCTGCGGCGCGAAGTGACGCATGACGACGGCGCGGCGCACCTTGAGGCTTGGCGTCACCTCGCCGAGATCCAGCGACAGGTCACGGTCGAGAATGATGAACTTCCGCACCGCCTCCCAGTGCTGCAGCCGCTGGTTGGCGCGCTGGATGAAGCGGGTGACGGACGCGTAGATCTCGGGGCGCTGGCTCAGTTCCGCGTAGGACGCGCCGGCCAGCCCGTGATGGTTGCCCCAGCTTTCCAGGGCGTCGGCGTCCATCACGATCAGCGCCGCGACGTGCTTGTGCCCCTCGCCCAGCACGACCGCCTGGGCGGCGTAGGGGGTGTTGGCCATGATGGCGTTTTCGACCACCTGCGGCGCCACATACTTGCCGTTGGACGTCTTCATCAGGTCTTTGCGGCGGTCGGTGATGACGATGTTGCCGACCTCGTCGATGTAGCCGATGTCGCCGGTGTGCAGCCAGCCGTCTGGAGTGAGGGCCTCGGCCGTGGCGTCCGGCAGGTTGTGATACCCGCGCATGACGATCGGCCCGCGCATCAGCAGCTCGCCGTCCTCGGCGATGACGGCCTCGATGCCCGGCATCGGCTCGCCGACCGTGCCGAACTTCAGCCGGTCGGGGTGGTTGATCGACGCGATGGCGGCGGTTTCCGTCATTCCGAAACCTTCGACCAGCATCAGCCCGGCCGAGTACAGCCATTCCTGCACCTGCGGCGACAGCTTGGCCGAGCCCGACACCATCAGCCGCATGCGCCCGCCCAGCTTTTCGCGCAACTTTGAAAACACCAGGGTGTCGGCCAGCTTGTAGCGGGCCGCCAGGCCGGCGGGCATCCGCTTGTGCTCGACGCGGTAGGGACGGCTCTTGGCGCCGACGCCGAAGGCCCAGTGGCTCAGCCTGCCCTTGATGCCCGACTTCGGGTACATCGTGATGACGGCCGCGCGGACCTTCTCGAAAATGCGGGGCACGCCGATCAGCAGCGTCGGGTGGGTTTCGCCGACGCCCTGCATCAGGCGGTTGATGCGTCCGTCGATGATCGCCTCGAAACCGACCTCGAGCTGGACGGCCAACAGGTCGCGTCCGAAGACGTGCGCCAGCGGCAACCACAGGTACATCGAGTCGTCGGGGTAGCAGACGTCGTACGCCTTGACGCAGGCGCCCTCGTACGTCCAGGTGCCGTGCAGCAACTCGACACCCTTGGGCTGCCCGGTCGTGCCCGAGGTGTAGATCAGCGTCGAAAGCTTGTCCGGCGTGATCGCCGCCACCGTGTGATCCACCAGGTCGGGATTGCTGATCAGGAACTCGCGGCCGATCTCTTGCAGGCGCGCCATCGTCAGCACGCGGGGATCGTCGCCGAGGCCCTCGTCGCGGTCGTCGTCGATCAAGATGATGTGGCGCAACTGCTGGTTCAACTCGTCCTTGCCGAGCACCTTGACCAGCTGGGCGGCGTTCTCGGCCATCAACATGACGGCGTTGGAATCCACCAGAATGAACGTTTCCTCCTCGGCGTGCGTGTTCGGGTAGACGGTGGTCGTCACGCCCCCGGCGCAGGCGATGGCCAAGTCGAGCATGACCCACTCGATGCGCGTCGAGCAGGCGATGGCCACGCGCTCCTCCCACTGCAAGCCGAGCGACAGCAGGCCGGCCGCCAGCTCGTCCACCTTTTCCTTCGACTGCGTCCAAGTCAGCGACTGCCACCTTTCCGGTTCCGTGTAGGACGGAAAGCGGAAGGCCACCTTGTTCGGTGTCTCTGCCACCCGGCGCCGAAACATCTCCGGGTAGCTGCTGGCGGCCTGGGCAAGCAACTCTGCTCTGGTCTCAAGTACGGACATCTGGGCTCCTTATTTGCTATTGCACGACGGTTTCGAGGTTATCCCAAAGACTCGAAGTCTACTGCGCGAAAAACCTACAAAAAACTGTGGCGTTAGTGGTACGGGAAAAAATTTTCCGTGGCTCCGCCGGTTGACATGGCGGGTGGAACGCCGGTTCGAGCTGGCGGCGGCGCAGACGCCTGCCCAAGCCTGGTGGCCACTAGATCACGCGTCGAGTACGGCGTCTGTGCGCTCGGGCCGGCTGGAGCCCGCCGCGTCAACCACCCCGTCAGTCGCTTCGCGACTGCCACCCCTCCTAACTAAGGAGGGGAATTTTTGTGGACCATTCCCGAAAACATCAATTGATACTGCACTTTTCAACAGATGCCCGTACACTGACACCATGAGTAGTGATGATTCGATCACGCCGAGCCAGTACAACACCTACCGGCACTGGCGCCTCGCCGCGGAAAACGTTGACGCCTGCCTTAACAGAATCCTTTCGCACGACGAACTGTCGATGGTCGAGATGCGCGTTCTGATCATCCTGAATGACGCCCCGGACATGCGGCTTCGCATGTCGGATCTCGCCTCGGACGCCAACCATTCGCCGTCTCGCTCGTCCCACACGATCACCCGGATGGAGGCCCGCGGCTGGGTCAAACGCCTGCCCCACGAGACGGACCGCCGCGTCATCTATGTGATGCTGACGTCGGCCGGCAAGGCGCTGTACGACAAGGTGTCGCCGCGTTATCGAAGCGCGATTCACCGCTGGTTCGTCGACGCCATCGACCCCGATCGCATGGAGGCCTTCGACCAGGACATGATGCGAATCATCGCCGCCACCAACTACTCGCTCACCCCCGGGCTGTGAGGCAGAATATGGCGGACATGGGAGAAGACACCGACCTGGAGGGTGACGATCTGCTGAACCGGTTCCGGGTGGAACTGGGTGACGACCTGCTGCTCGACTGGTCGAATGCCACCCTCGGCGACTATTCGTCTGACGCCTCGATCTACCGCGTCGTGCCGACAGTGGTGGCGCGGCCGTTCGGCAAGGGTGACGTCATCCGGCTGGTGCGGGCGGCGTTGGCCGTCGGAATGCCAGTCACGGCGCGCGGCGCCGGCACCGGCATCTCGGGCTCGGCCCTGGGCGAGGGGCTGATCATCGACATGGGACGGTACATGAACCACATCATCGACGTCGACGAGGTGGCCCAAACCGCCACCGTCGAGCCGGGCGTGGTGCAATCGGTGCTGCAGGACGCCGTCCTGCCGCTGGGCCTGCGCTTCGGCCCCGACCCCGGCTCGGCCGACCGGTGCACGATCGGCGGGATGATCGCCAACAACGCCTGCGGGGCGCGGGCCTTGGGCTACGGCCGCACATCGGACAACATTGTGCGCCTTGAAGTGATAACCGGCGACGGTGATCTGGTCGTTTTGGGCGCGGGCGCTGAGTCGGTCAACGCCGATTCGGACGCCCTGACGGCCACCCGCCAGGCCGGCCTGGATCACCTGGCGATGATCCGCACCGAGTTCGGCCGGTTCTCGCGTCAGTCGTCGGGCTACGCGCTGGAACACCTGCTGCCCGAGAAGGGCTGCGCCTTCGAGAAGTTTTTCGCCGGCACCGAGGGGACGCTGGGAATCGTCCTTGAGGCCACCGTCAAGCTGGTGCGCGACGCGCCCGTCCAGGCCACCATTGCCCTCGGCTACCCGACGATGGCGGACGCGGCCGACGACATCGTCAACCTTTTGGGGTTCCACCCGACGGCGGCCGAGGGCCTTGACGCCCGCATCATCGACCTGGTGCGGCGCAAAAAAGGTGAGGCCGCCGTCCCGCGCCTGCCGGACGGCGAAGGGTTCATGTTCGTCGAGGTGGTGGGCGATGACGCGGCCGAGGTGGACGCCCGCGCGGAGGCCCTGGTGGCGGCGGCCCATTGCCGCCAAGGCTACGTCGAGCGCGACGCCGTCACAGCCAAGGCGCTGTGGAGGCTGCGCACCGACGCCGCCGGGTATGCCAGCGTCGCCTTGGAGAAGCCGGCCTTCGGGTCGTGGGAGGACGCGGCGGTGCCGCCCGCCCAACTCGGGGCCTACCTGCGGGCTTTCGACGCGCTGCTTGCCAAGCACGGCCTTCACGCCTTGCCCTACGGGCATTTCGGCGAGGGCTGCGTCCACGCCCGCATCGACTTCCCCTTCGACCAGGCCGGGGGCGTGAAGCGATACCGGGCCTTCATGGAGGACGCCGCCGCCCTGGTGGCCGGCTTCGGCGGCTCGATGTCGGGTGAGCACGGCGACGGCCGGGCCCGCTCGGAGTTTCTGCCCAAGATGTACAGCGCCGAGGCGCGGCAGGCGTTCCGCGACATCAAGGCGGCGTGGGATCCGCAGGGCCTGCTGAACCCGGGAACGATCGTCGACCCGGTGCCAACGGAGGCGGACATCCGGGTGGCCGCAACTGTGGGGTCGCCGCTGCGACGGCGCGACCCGGCCTTCGTCCAGGCCGTCCACCAGTGCGTCGGCAACGGCAAATGCCTGGCTGACACCACCACCTCCGGCGGCGTCATGTGCCCCAGCTACCAGGCCACCGGTGACCCCTTCTATTCGACGCGGGGCAGGGCCCGCATGCTGCAAGAGATGGTCAACGGCTCGATTGTGCGCGGCTGGCGCGCCCCCGAGCTGTTGGACGCGCTGGATTTGTGCCTGGCCTGCAAGGGGTGCCGCCGCGACTGCCCGACCGGGGTGGACATGGCGTCCCACAAGTCGCGGGTGCTGCACGAGGCCTACCGGCACCGGATCCGTCCCGTCACCCACTACACGCTGGGGTTCCTGCCGTTTTGGGGGCGTCTGGTGATGCGGGTGCCCGGGCTGGCGCGCGTGGTCAACCTGGCGTTCAAGGTGCCTGGCCTGGGCGGCGCTTTGAAGTCGGCCGCCGGCATCGACCCGCGCCGTCCGGTGCCCCGGTTCCGCCCGGGCGGTTCGGCTGTCAAGGGCGGCTCGGCGCCAGTCGCGCAGTTGGCTGACCGCCTGGAGGGACGCCCCGAGGTGGCCATATGGGTCGACTCGTTCTCGGAGTCGTTCAGCGAACAAACCCTGCCCGCGCTGGTCAAGGTGCTGGTGGCGGCCGGCTTTGCGCCCCGCATCATCACCGACGACGCCTGCTGCGGCCTGACCTGGATCACCACGGGCCAGCACGGCATTGCCCGGCGAAAGCTGCGCGGTGCCCTCGACGTTTTGGCGCCGATTGCCGAGTCCGGCGTGCCGATCGTCGGCATGGAGCCGTCCTGCATGACGGTGTGGAAGACGGACGCCCCCGAGCTGTTGCCCGACGACGCCCGGGTGGGCGTTGTGTCCGGCGCGATTCACACCCTGGCGCAGTTGCTGGCGACCACAAATTGGCGTCCACCGATCCTGAAGGGGGTGACGGTGGTGGCCCAGCCACACTGCCACCAGGCGTCGGTGCTGGGCTGGCAGGCCGAGGACGCGCTGCTGCGGCAGACGGGTGCCAAGGTCGTGACCGTCGGCGGCTGCTGCGGCTTGGCCGGCAACTTCGGTGTCGAAAAGGGGCATTACGACATCTCCGTCAAGGTGTTTGAGCACGACCTGGGCCCCGCCATCGACGAGGCCGGGCCGGACGCCGTCATCCTGGCCGACGGATTCAGTTGCCGCAAGCAGGTGTCCGACCTGGCCGGGCGTCAGGCGGTCACCCTGGCCGAACTGCTGGCGGCGAACTGCTGAGAAAAATTCCCCTCTGGGGAGTGGTCGGTCACCTTCCTGCACACGCTTAGAGGACCACCCCGTCGGCTCCGCCGACACCGTGGAAAAATTCCCCTCTGGGGAGGGGTGGCAGTCGCGAAGCGACTGACGGGGTGGTCGGTCACC
>WRFI01000060.1 GCA_009778875.1 Propionibacteriaceae bacterium
CACATCAGACATGACAAAATATCCTTTCAATCCCTAAAAACACACACCAACTCCGGCATGCGACTCCGACGATACGCCACCTGGAACCCCTTGTCAACACCCCAAAGAGAAAAAGTTCCACTCGTCATAGGCCCCAGAGCCGCAAAGAACCGGGCTGTTCCTACCCGATGGCTGCGGCAGCAACATCTGGGAACACGACCTGCGCCTGGAGCGCTTGGCCGGCCCGGATGAGGAACCCGCCCCCTACCGGGTATGACTGGGACGCCGCCGAGCGGCTGATTTTGGCGTCGAACATGCCCGAATCGGTCATCGCCTGGGGTGCCAGCAGAACCCCGGAGCGTGCTCTCGTGAGGGTGCCGATCAGGCCGCGGTTGGATGCCAGGTCGCCTGTTGTGCCTGACGCGGCCAGTGCGGAGCCGGTGTCGCGGATGGCGCGGATGTGCTCGTCGAGGGCTTGCGCGAGCCAGTCGTCCGAAGCCATCCGGTCGATGTCGTCGGCGATGACCAAGGATGGCTGTGTGGCAGAACGCAGCATCTCGAGGATGGCCAGCGCGTCGTCTTTTTGGTCTGCCGCGTTGGTGAAGCAGCCGAGCAGGTGGCCGTTTGGCTCCATGGTGGCAAGCGGGCTGGGCCTGGTGGTGAACACCACCACTTTCCATCCTTTGGCGAGCGCGAATGTGGCCATGGTTTTCAGCGTGGTGGACCGTCCTGTCATCCGGGGGCCGGCGACGAGGAAGGCTGGGCCGTGTGTGACGGTGTCCAGGCCGAACAGGCTCAGCTGGTCGCCGGCAACAGCCACCGGCAGCACTGATGGCGCCGGGTCAGCCCGGGGCAGACGGCCCACTTGCGACAGGTTGAATCGTGATGGAAGCGCGTCGACGCGCCGCAGATGCCGGCTGGCTGAGCCGGAGCCCCAGCGCCGGGAGGCGTCGTCGCTGATGGATTGCAGGCCAGCAACCTGGGCGGCACCCGACGTGTCGAGGCTGATCAGCGACACCTGGGTTTCGATCAGGCCAGGTGACCAGAAGCAGCGGCCTGGCGGCATCGAATCGGGCACGGATTTTGTTGGCATGCCGACGCTGAGATAGTCTGACCGGTCAGTCAGTCTTAGTACCGCCTTGTTGGGAAACAGGTTCGACACCCGGGTTGTCAGAAGTGAGCGGTCGCCGGTGACGACAGAGACAAGGCCAACAGACGACCCCTGCTGCAGTATCTGTCCGACCGAATCCAACATCCAGTCGTATTCCACGGATTGATACATTTGGACCAGCACCTCGTAGGCGTCGATGAGGAACAGAATGTAGGGCAGGCGTTGTTCGGGGCCGGCGGCTGCGCGTTGTTCGGCCAGGTTGGCGAAACCCTGGTCTGCCAGCAGTTGCTGACGTTCACCGATGATGCCCCGCAGCATCCGGATCAGCCGCCCGACACGCTCAGCCTCGTCTCTGGTCACGACCGCGCCGACGTGGGGTAGTTTCACCAGAGGCAATAGTGCGTTCCCGCCGGCGTCTATCGCATACACCTGGACATCGTCGGGGCTGATGTGGCGTCCGATCGCCGCGGCGATCGCCCGTAGCGTGGTTGAGCGTCCCGATTGGCCTGCGCCGATGATCGCCAAATTGTTGCCCGTTTGAAGATCCAGCGCCGCGAGCCCGCGGGCCTGCTGCGCCGGCAGATCGGTGATGCCGAACGGTATGGCCAGTCTCTTCACCATGTCGTCGGCTTGCGGGAATTGGGCAAACAGCCCGTCCAGGTCGATTTGTTCGGGCAGGGCGTCCAGCCAGGGCGATGGCGGGGTAGCAATGCCCGTGAGGCCGGCGGCGTCGCGGCACGCGTCGACCAGGCGGGCAAGGTCTGTCGGCACGGTGGAGTCTTCCACAACATCAGCTTTCGGCAGCACTTTCAGCAAGTCATCGGCGCTCACCCGGGTGACAGACACCGCCCGTGCGGTACTTCCCGCGGGGCGGCCCCCGACCCGTGATGACTGGAATGGGATGAGCGACGAGTGTCCCAGCCTGGCGAAAGCCCGCCCGGGTGTGGTTTTCGAAATGTGTGCCGCCTGGGGCGAGTCGATCACATCGGACGAATCACCGGTGTCTGTCACCCGCAGCGCGATACGCAAGTTGGTGTTCGATCTGATGTCGTTGCTCACCACCCCGGCGGGACGTTGTGTCGCCAAAATCAGGTGCACGCCCAGCGAGCGGCCGCGCCGCGCAATGTCAACAAGGCCTGTCACAAAGTCGGGCAACTCTTGGACCAATGCCGCGAACTCGTCGATGATTATCACAAGACGCGGCATTGGCGCGTCTCGTTCCGTCTTGGCAATCAGGTAGTCTTCAATGTCCTTGGCGCCCAGCGTGGCGAGTTGGTGTTCGCGCCGGCGCAGTTCAGCCGCCAGCGAGTCCAGGGCCCGGCTTGTCAAGTGCCCGTCAAGATCTGTCACGGTGCCCACCGTGTGTGGCAGACGGGCACAATCTTTGAATGCCGCGCCGCCCTTATAGTCGATCAGAACGAAATTCATCTCGTCTGGCCGGTTGGCGATGCTAAGCGAGGCGATCAACGTCTGCAACAGTTCAGACTTGCCGGAGCCCGTGGTGCCGGCGATCAAACCGTGCGGCCCATCCGATCTGACATCGATAGTGAAAAGACCATCGGCTAATTCGCCGATCGTCGCCTTGGTCGATCTGCCGCCGGCCAGCCAGACATCAGCAACCGAACGTCCGGTCACATTATCCATGTCGAGCACCGCCAACAGGCGGCTCTCATTCGGAATCGCTGAGCCGTGCTCCTCCGTGCCGATGTCATGCAGCGGCGCCAGCTCGCGCGCGACCTGCTCGCACCATGTTGCACCCACCTGGTCACTGACCAGCTGGTCAAGCGGGGGCTCCCCTTGGCGGGCGAGCCTGCCCACAGCCGATTGCGGATCGGGCAACGTCAGCACAGCCTGGCATTCTTCCGGCAGCGACAGTTCCTGCTCGTCTGAACAGATGACAAAAACCCCGGCGGACGGCCCTTCCTGAAGCAGCTGGCTAAGTCCCGGCACCAGACGCAGGTTTCTGTAGCCGCGAATCACCACGACATGGGGCAGTACTGGAAGGTGTTCCTTGACAGCCTGTTTGCGCGATTCGACCACTGCCTGCAGCCAAGCCACGGTGGATGCCACCGCTGCCGTGTCGCACGCAACCCTGGCCAGCGGGGCGTCGGCGGACTCGTCCTCCCGCATCTGCGGCAGCCACCCCAGCCATGCCCAGTCCTCATCCATCCGGGCCGAAAGATACGACATTTGCAGGTCGCGCGGCGCATGCCAGGTGGCAAGCTGCACCACAAGCCAGGCAAGCAGCCTGTCGGGTGCCTCACCCGGCCCGGCCAAACCGACGACCCGATGCCTGATGAGGCTTAAATCAACCGGCACATCATTGACCTCCGGCGCCACATGGGCGTCGACCTTCACGGCCGCCGCCAGTTTCCCGGTCCCAACCCGCAGAGTCAAAAAATCCGGGTCACCGGGGCGCCGCTCCCAAAGGCGCCGGCCTGGCACCACGGCAGCCAAATATGCGGCCACCGCGTCAGGGCTGGCGTCCCGGCGGCGCGTCTTCTCCTTTGTCAGCGCGTCCGAAAGCGCCTCTTCCGCCATTTCAAGTCTTCCGCCATAGCTTGCGGCGTCGTCTCGGGCCTGCTTTCTTCCCGAACGCCGGTCGGCGATCATGTTCCCGATCATCATGATGGGCGACATCAACATGAACAGCAAATAGCGCGGGCTGTGCATTACCAGCGCCATGACGCCGCCGAAAAGCATCGGAACGATGAACATGATGATAGAAAACGCCCGCCTGTTCTGCTTTGGCGGCTCAGACGGGAACTCGACCACAGGGGTCTCCACACTGGGTGTGATGCGCGGTGGCCGCACAAAATTGATCCAACCCGGCTCGCCGCGCTCAATGACAGCCGGGTCCGGGCCGATTCGGCGGACCTCGGCAACAGTTTCACCCAAGCCGATAGCATCACCAAGACGCACCGGAACAGCCCCATCACGCACCCGCACGCCTTCCACGAACGTGCCGTTGACCGACCCGAGGTCTTCAACACTGATCTTCCCATCGGGCGATAATGTCAGGTTGGCGTGACGTCTCGAAAGTGACGTGTCAGCCAGCACAATGTCGCCAGCGCGGCCAACAACCTGGGAACCAGCCGGCAGTTCGAACACCGCCCCGGCTGCCGGCCCGGAAACCACCGCCAAACAATACCCAGTCGGGATCGACACAGGCCTTGCCGGCACCCCGATGCCGACCTTAGCCCCGAAACGCAGGCCAACAACACCATCTTCGGTTGGCAGGCCGGCCTTGGGCGGCACGTCGACTGGTGTGCCCGGCAGACCCACCCTGGCCGCCAGCGCCTCACACACGGATGGCTGGTCGGTCGCATCCGAAGTGTCAATGACATAGTCGCCCGGGCCAGCCGAGGTGACCGCCGTCAACATGATTCGCATGGTCTAACTCCCGCTGGTGCTGATACTGAACGAAGCTTGCTGGCTGACCAGTTCGCCCACCGTCACCTGAACAAAACAGCTACTCGCCGGCTGCAGCGCCAAAACCGTCGTGTCCCGCACAAGCGTTTCGGGGCAACTGGCCACCTTAACAGCCGGCAGGCCATCCCCGCCCGTCAAAGATAGCAGCAAATCCGTCGCCTGGAACGTCAAAGTGTTATTGCTGAACAACTCCTCCTCGCCGTTGGACCAGCGCGCAAACACCCTGTATTGGACAGCCGGCGCCGCCTCCATCCGTGTCATCGAGTCGGCCTGCACACTGATCCCCTGCACACGCTGCAACGCAAACCCAGAACCTGTGACATCGCCAAGCGCCTGGGCGGTCTGGTCGTCGATGTCTTTGATCCAACTCGCCAAATCAGCGCCTATCGCGCCACCGACATGCCACGTGACCGACTGGACATCGCCTTTGCCCAAGGTGACGGCCAGCTTCATCCCACAAGCCGCAGACACCCCGTCACTTGATTGGTTAGCCACAACAACAGAACTGTCATCAACACTCGGGCAGGCCCCGTCATCTGCGGCCGGCAGCACAACCAGAACCTCACCACTGAGCCCAGTCGACAACGGGGCCGAAAAAGTCATCGTCAAGTCCACACCGCCAATGGAATCATCCGACCCGGCAGCATCGAAATCCATCCGGAAACCCGTCGCCGCGGTCTTGCCAGTAACATGTGCCGGCGTATAGGCAACGGTCGGAGGTGCCGTGACATGACCCGCCCCGAACCTCATGACAGCCACACCACCGCCGGCCAAAACCAAAACCACCGCCACCACAATCGCGGCGACAACCCACACCGAACGTCTCTTGCCCGTTGCCACCTCCTCGTCAGCTTGAGGACGCTCCAACCCCGCCAGCCGGGTAGAACTGATATCAACATCCCCGCCCGACACCACCACCGGCTGCGCAGGCCTTGTCTCAGGAAGCTGAACAGGAGCCAAATCCGACAGCCCCGCCATTCTGGTGTGTCCAACGTCAACGCTTCCATCAAGAGCCTGAATCGTCTGCGGCTGACCAATAAAAACCGGCATCGCCGCCCAATCCGGCGTCACCTGAACTGGCAAAGCCGGCGTCGACAAGGCCTCACCAGGCAGGCTGCGCAACGCCTCTGCCGCGCCCTGCGCCGAAAGACGCTTCACAGGATCCTTAGCCAACATCCCCTCAACCACACGCCACAACCGCCCATCCACCGGCAGAACCGGCGCGGCAGCCGTAACATGGCGGAACGCAACCGTTTGCGACGTGCCCGCCCCGGCAAACGGTGTCCGGCCCGCCAAAAGCTCATACAGCATCACACCCGCCGCATAAACATCCGAAGCCGCACTGACAACCCCCGTGGTGAACAACTCCGGCGGCATATACGCCGGCGACCCAACAAGACCAGTCACATGGACGCCGCGCTCGTCCATCAACGCGGCAATACCGAAATCGCTCAACCTCGCCGACTCTGGCGACGCCAAACCATCAGCCCCAAGCAAAACATTCGACGGTTTCACATCACGATGCAAAACACCCTTCCCATGCGCATAACACAACCCGTCAAGCACAACACCACAGATCGTCACAGCCACCCCCGCCGGTAAAGTGCCCACCCGCGACAGATGCTCACTCAACGGCCCACCCGGCATCAACTCCATGACAATTGCTAAACGGTCACCCTCCGCAACCATATCGACAACCTTGACAATTCCCGGATGATCCAACCCCATCACCACCGAGCGTTCCTGGATAAACCGCCTAACCACATCCGGATCGGTAATCAGATCACCCCTCAACAACTTGGCCGCAACATCAGGAACCTGCTTAGGGCGGCGCGAACTGGCCACCGGAACGACCCGCGCCCGCCACACCTGCCCCGTAGCGCCAGAACCAATCCGCTCAACCAACTCATACCGGCTACCCAAACGCCTGTCAAACTCAGCCATGCCGCCAGCGTAGCACCCCAACACACCGTGGCGACAGGCGACGTCCCCCCAAAGCCTCGAGCAGCAAGAGCAGGACGGAAAGGAGGCATGCCCTGGACGCTGGCGCCACTCGACAAGGTCTTTTGGCGCCTCACCGGCGCTTCAGAATCAGGCGAGCCAGATAGTTGCCCAGCAACTGGACGAGTTGCACCAAAAGGATCATGGTGACCACCGCCACCAGGGTCACCAGGTTGTTGAACTTGGCGTACCCGTCAGAGATGGCGAACTGCCCGAGTCCTCCACTCGACACCGCACCGGCCACCGCCGAGAGATCCAGCACGCCGACGAACAAGAAGGTGTAGCCGAGGATCAGCGGCGCCAAAGCCTCGGGCACCAGTATGCGGAACAGTATGTGGGCCCGGCTGGCACCCATCGCCCGTCCGGCCTCGACGATGGACGGGTCGGTGGCGACCAACGACTGCTCGACGATCCGGGACGTCGCCACCGTGCACACTATCGTCATCGGGAAAATGGCGGGAACCGTGCCTATGTAGGCCCCCATGACTACCAGCGTCACCGGGGTCATGACGGTAATGAAAATGACGAAGGGGATCGGACGGATGATGTTGACGATCACCGAGAGCACCCAGTACAGCCCCCGGTTCTCGATCACGCCGCCCGGGCGCGTGCCGTACAGCGTCAACCCAAGCGCCAGGCCGAGCAGGCCGCCGATTAGTAGGGTGACGGAAACCATCAGCAGAGTCTGGCCGAGCGCCGTCCAAAAGGTTTGGGTCAGCCACGCGCTCCAAGTCCAGTTACTCATGCTCGTCCTCCCGGTCGTCGAGTTCGGCCCAGACGGGGTCGTCCTGCGGCTGCTCGGCGGTGCCCAGGTCGGTCAAACCGATGCCGTCGGACTCGAGCTTGACCAGCAGCGCCTCGATCGCCGCCTCGCCCGCCGCGGCGTCGGGCAGTGGCGACGTCATCTCGACCACCACATTGCCCAGGGGACGGGAGCCAACCTCGGTGATCGACCCGTAGATGATCGACGAGACGACGTGCATCGAGTCGGCGATGCGGGCCAGGTTGAAGGCCTCAGAGTCCAGGGCCGTCGCCGGAACCGTCATCAAAATGAGTCGGCCGGGGTGGGCCGCATGAAGGCGGTCGATGGTCTCGCGCGGCGGATGCGAGCGCAGCGCCGTCTGGATGAAACGCCTTGTGGCGGGGAATTGGGGATGGGCGAAGACGTCGTAGGTGTCGCCAATTTCGACGATCTTGCCGGCCTCCATCACCGCCACCCGGTCGCAGATATTCTGGACGACGCCCATCTCGTGGGTGATGATGACGATGGTGGTGCCCAGTTCCTGGTTGGCCCGCTTGAGCAGCGCCAACACGTCGGCGGTGGTCTCCGGGTCGAGGGCGGACGTCGCCTCATCCGCCAGCAGGATGGCGGGCGAGTGGGCCAACGCCCGGGCGATGCCGACCCGCTGCTTCTGCCCGCCGCTCAGGTGCGACGGGTAGGCGTCGGCCTTGTCGGAGATGCCGACGAAGTCGAGCATCTGGGCCACCCGGGCGTCCCGTTTTGTCTTCGGCCACTTGGCCAACATCAGCGGGTAGCCGACGTTGTCGGCCACCGTCTTGGCCGAGAACAGCGCAAACTGTTGGAAAACCATGCCGATGTTGGCCCGCAGCGCCCTAAGTTGCGGTTCACCCAGGCCAGTCACATCGGTGCCGTTCACCCACACTTCGCCGGAATCGACCCGCTCCAGCGCATTGATCAGCCGCACAAGCGTCGACTTCCCGGCGCCGGAGTAGCCGATGACGCCGAAGATCTCGCCGGCGAGGACGTCGAAGGAGACGTCGTCAACAGCGCGAACCACGTCGCCTTTTGAGGCGAAGTACTTCGCCACGTGGTTGAAGCTGATGATCGGGTCAGATTCCATAACGCCTCAAGCCTAATCTGCCGCAAGGGTTGTCCACGTCGTGGACCACCTGACGGGGTGGTTTGTTACGTTTCTGCACACGCTTGGAGTACCACCCCGTCAGTCGCTTCGCGACTGCCACCCCTCCCCAGAGGGGAATTAAGGGGTGGTTTGTTACGTTTCTGCACACACTTGGAGTACCACCCCGTCAGTCGCTTCGCGACTGCCACCCCTCCCCAGAGGGGAATTAAGGGGTGGTTTGTTACGTTTCTGCACACGCTTGGAGTACCACCCCGTCAGTCGCTTCGCGACTGCCACCCCTCCCCAGAGGGGAATTAAGGGGTGGTTTGTTACGTTTCTGCACACGCTTAGAGGACCACCCCGTCAGTCGCTTCGCGACTGCCACCCCTCCCCAGAGGGGAATTAAGGGGTGGTTTGTTACGTGTCTGCACACGCTTGGAGGACCACCCCGTCGGCTCCGCCGACACCCCCCTAAGGAGGGGAATGGACCAGCCCGCTTCTTATGAACCCGAGTTCTTGAGCTGGGTCTCGACGTCGGCCAACACCGCCTGCAACCGCTCCGGTGTGTCGTTGACGAGGACGCCCGTGCCGTCGGAGTTGTCGAGCAAGGCCTGGTTCCACTTGTCAGAGTGGGCCAGACGGACAATCTCGGCGTACAGCGGCAGGTCCTTGTCGGCGGCCCGCGCCACCCAGATGTTGATGAAGGGGGCGGCGGCGTCGGAGGTGGCGTCGTCCTGGGCGATGGCCTGCTGGGGCTTCAGCCCGGTGTTGGCGATGTAGTCGTTGTTGATGATCGCGCCGGCGATGTTCGGGTCGTCCAGCGAGCGCGGGGTCTGGTCCGCCGAAACCGCCAGCACCTTGACTTTTGAGTTGGCCGTATCAACGTCCGACACCTGGCCGAACAGCGTCAGTGTGCCCGGGTTCAGCGTGATCAGACCGGCGGATTGAAGCACCTGCAGGCCGCGCGCCTGGTTGGTCTGGTCGTTGGGGACGGCGATGGTCGCGCCGGCCGGGATGTCAGCCACCGCGGTGTACTTCTTGGAGTACAGGCCAAGCGGGTAGATGGCCGTCGACCCGATGGGGACGAGGGTGTCGTTCTTGGCGACGTTGTACTGGCCGAGGTAGACGATGTGCTGGAACTGGTTGAGGTCAAGCTGGCCGGTGGACAGCGCCGGGTTGGGCTGCGAATAGTCGGTGAAGTCCTGGAACTTCAAGTAGATGCCTTCGGCCTGGGCCGCGTCGGACAGCACCTGGAACTG
>WRFI01000061.1 GCA_009778875.1 Propionibacteriaceae bacterium
AGGGGCTGGTGGCCTCGGCGTTGACGTACACCGAGAAGGTGGCGGAGGCGCACGTCATCGTGGCGAAGAAGCATCTGAGCCCCGGCATCGAGGAACTGGTGGTGCGGGCTCCGGCCATCGCCAAGGCGGCCAAGGCCGGCCAGTTCGTCCGCGTGCTCAACAGCCCCAAGGGTGAGCTTGTTCCCTTGACACTGGCCGATTGGGACGCCGAGGCGGGCACCATCACCATCGTCATCCAAGCTGTCGGCGCCACGTCGGCGGCGATCAACAAGATGGAGGTCGGCGATGCCTTCGTCGGCGTCGCCGGGCCGCTGGGGTTGCCGTCCCAGCTGGAGAAGTATGGCGACGACGAGACGGTGGTCTTCACCGCCGGCGGGCTGGGCCTGCCGCCCGTCTACCCGATCGCCCGCGAGCATCTGCGCCTGGGCAACCATGTGACGCTGATCTCAGGGTTTAGGACGAAAGATCTCATGTTCTGGGATCAGCCCGGCGAGCGGGTGCCCGAGTTGCAGCGCGAGTTCGGCGATTTGCTGGAAGTCGTGTACACCACCGACGACGGGTCGTTCAACATCAAGGGCTTCGTCACGACGCCGCTGGAGCAGATGCTGGAGGACGAAAAGGCCGGCACCGCGAAGCGCCGCGTCGCCGAGGTCACCACCATCGGCCCGCCCATCATGATGCGCGTCGTCAGCGATCTGACAAGAAAGTACGGCACCCACACGGTGGCGTCGGTCAACTCGATCATGGTGGACGCGACGGGCATGTGCGGCGCCTGCATGGTGCCGATCATGGAGGGCGACAAGCTGGTGCGGCGTCACGCCTGCATCGACGGTCCCGAGTTCGACGCTCACACCATCGATTGGGCGAAGTTCCTGCCCCGGTTCAAGCTGTTCGCCAAGCAGGAGGCTGCGGCGAGAGCCGCCTAATATTCCGAGGCTATGCCTAGCGACCCCGAACTGATACGTTGCGACGTCGCCCTCGTGGGGGCGGGCATCATGAGCGCCACCATGGCCGTCATGCTGCACGCCCTCGACCCGGGGCTGAGGCTCGTCCTCATCGAGCGCGCTGACCAGCCGGCGCAAGAGTCGTCCAACCCCTGGAACAATGCCGGCACGGGGCATTCCGCCTTGTGCGAGCTGAACTACACGTCTGAGAACGACGACGGGACGGTCGACATCGCAAAGGCCGTGACCATCAACGAGCAGTTCCAGTTAAGCCGCCAATTCTGGGCGCACCTGGTGGCGGCGGGTGTGCTGGGCGACCCGGCCGGGTTCATCGCCCAGGCGCCGCACATGACGCTCGTCCGGGGCGACGAGGACGCCGCCTTCCTGCGACGTCGCTTCGACGCGCTGAAACCGAACCCGCTGTTCGCCTCGATGGAGTTCGCCGCCTCGCCAGGCAAGATCGCCGAGTGGGCGCCGCTGCTGGTCGACGGCAGAGGGAGCGAACCGATCGCCGCCACCTTCGACGCCGAGGGCACCGACGTCAACTTCGGCGAGCTGACGAGGCGTTACCTGGCCCACCTGCAAGACGACGGGGTGCGGGTCATTTTCGGCCACGAGGTGAAAACCCTCACAAAGCTGGCCGACGGGTCGTGGGCGCTGCGAGCCGGCAGCGTGCACATCAAGGCGTCGCGGGTGTTCGTCGGCGCCGGCGGCTATGCCCTGCCGCTGCTGCAGAAGGCCCACCTGAGGGAAGCTGAGGGCTACGGGTTGTTCCCCATTTCCGGCCAATTCCTGATGACGGACAACCCCGGCATCGTCGCCCGTCACACCACCAAGGTGTACGGAAAGGCGTCGGTCGGGGCGCCGCCGATGTCCGTCCCCCACCTGGACGCCCGCGTCATCGACGGGCAGCGCTGGGTGCTGTTCGGGCCTTTCGCGGGGCAAAGCCCGAAGTTTCTGAAGTCGGGGTCGCTGCTCGATTTGCCCGCGTCGCTTCGCCCCGCCAATCTGACGCCGCTGCTGAATGTCGCGGCGGACAATCTCGGCCTGGTGGCCTACCTGGTCGGCCAGCTGACACTGACGGGCAAGGGCCGGCTGGCGGCACTGCGCGAGTTCATGCCGACGGCCGAGGCGGGCGACTGGACGCTGGTGACGGCCGGCCAGCGGGCCCAGATCATCAAACCCAAGCCGGGCACAGGGCTGCTTCGCGGCGGCACGCTCGAGTTCGGCACCGAGGCAATAGTCTCGGCGGACGGGTCGATGCAAGCCGTCCTGGGGGCCTCCCCCGGTGCGTCCACCGCCGTCCCCATCATGCTGGACATACTGAGCCGGGCGTGGCCAAACCGGATGGACGAGTGGACGCCCAAGTTGCGTCAGATGATCCCGACGTGCGGCACGGCCCTGGCCGACGACGCCAGCCTGGCCGAAAGAACCCTGACCGCCACGGCCGAAGTGCTTGGGATCGGCGGCCCAAGCTGGTGGATCGCCCGCAAATCGTATAACGAAAACTCCGCAAATCGTATAACGAAAACTCCGCAAATCGCATAATGGGCTGCCGCAAATCGCTGTGACAAGGTATTCCCCTCCTTAGGAGGGGCCGGCGGAGCCGGCGGGGTGGTCCCCTTAATTCCCCTCCTTAGGAGGGGCCGGCGGAGCCGGCGGGGTGGTCCTCCAAGCGTGTGCAGGAAAGCGACCGACCACCCCGTCAGTCGCTTCGCGACTGCCATCCCTCCCCAGAGGGGAATTTGCGGTCGCCGGCGTGGCATGATGGGCCCATGAGAATCACCATCATCGGCTTGGGCGCGATGGGCGCCACCTGGGCATCCAAATTGGCCGGCGTCCCCGGCGTGGAAATCGCCGTCCTGGCGGAGGGGCCGCGCGCCGACCGCCTGGCCCGCGACGGGTTCAGCGTCAACGGCGTCCACTACGACCTGCCGGTGGTGCGCCCCGACGATGTTCCGGCCGCCCCAGCCGACCTTTTGATCGTCGGCGTCAAGCACACCGGCCTCGATCTGGCCCTGGCGCAGGTGGGTCATCATGTTGGCGCGGGGACCATTGTGCTGTCGCTGCTGAACGGAATTACTTCGGAGGACGAGATCGCCGCCGCCTACCCGATGTGCCACCCGCTGCCGTCGATCACTGTCGGCATCGACGCCGTCCGGGTGGGCAGCGACGTCACCTACAAATCGTTTGGACGCCTGGAGTTCGGCGAGCGCACCAATTCCGAACCGTATTCGCCGCAGGTCGTCTGGCTCGCGGGTCTGTTGGAGCAGGCTGGCATTGAGTACGTGATCCCGCCGGACATGACGCGGCAGTTGTGGTGGAAGTTTTTGATCAACACGGGCGTCAACCAGGTGAGCGCCGTGCTCGAGGCGCCCTACGCTGTTTTTCAGACCCCCGGGCCGGCCCGCGAAATGATGGCCGCCACGCAGCAGGAGGTGATCGCCGTCGCCCAGGCCAAGGGAATCGACCTGACGCAAGCCGATTTCGACGCCTGGCTGGGTGTTTTGAATGGCCTGGCGCCTGGCCAGTACACGTCGATGGCCCAGGACACCCTGGCCCACCGCCCCACCGAGGTGGACATCTTCGCGGGAGCGATGGTGCGCATGGGTGCCGAGTCGGGCGTCCCGGTGCCAGTCAACACCGATCTCCTGCGCCTGCTAAAGGCCAAGGAAATGGTCTGGGCGCTGGGCTGACGCACCGAAACATTCCAGCAACAAGACGGACCCCCCGCCTAATCCGTGAACAGAAACGTCACTGCCTGGGTTTGAGTACCCAGTTTGTCGAAGGACACGAGTGTCACTGTTGCATAATCGTTCAGCGCAACCGTCTCGCCCAGATGCAGCGGGTAAACTTTGCGAGTTCTGTTGGGGTCTGTTAGCGTGATGCCGACATCAGCGAAAGGACCTTGTGTGTCGCTGCCAACACCGAAGAGCGGCATGCTGATGCCACTTTCCCACAGCTGGCCACCTTTTTCAACCTGTATCAGCTTGCCTCGGTCCATCACATCCGGCGGTATTGACGCGGTCGCCTCAATTACAGTCTCGCTTGGCGTGTAAATCACTTTGTTAACACCCCCGCTGGAACACCCCGCCACGCCGACTAGGAGCAACGCGACTACCGTCACTACCCAACCGCGCTGGCAGAGCTCCGCGACACCCAACACATTAGCCACAGCACAAACCTACACCCCCACACGCCCCGACAAGCCCGTCACCCCACTGCCGTCGGGTCGCTCCACGCCAACTGGGCCGCCAGACGACCCAGATCGCGGCTGATGACTTGCGCCCGCCCAGGGACGGCCCGCTGGAACTTCACGCCGGTGTACACCGGGGTCTCGTCGGGGCTGCCCGACAGCATGATGCCCGTGGCCCCGAGTTCGATCATGCCCTGGATTATCGGGTCGTAGGCCTGGCGGGCCGCACCACCACTTCGGCGCGTCACCACCAGATGGAGGCCGACATCTGTGGCCTGCGCCAAGTACGGCTGCAACACCGCGATCGGGTTATTGGACTGCGTGACCACCAAATCGTAGTCGTCGACCAGCACCCAAATGGACGGCCCTTTCCACCAGGAGTGCGTCCTTAGTTGCTCGGGCGTCACATCGCGGCTTGGCAATCGGCCTTTCAGATAGCCCGCCAGCCCATTAATCATTTCGCCGGCATCCTCGCGTGTTGGCATGTAATTAGCCAGATACGCGTCAGGGATTTCGCCCAGCGAGCTGCGGCGAACATCGATCAGGAACAGCTGCGCGGCCTCCGGGCTGGCGGTTCGCATGATTTCGCGGCTCAGCGAACGCAAGAATGTTGTCTTGCCCGACTTTTGGTCACCGAACAGCACCAGGTGACTCTCGCGCTCGGGGTTGAAGCGCAGGCAGTCGAGGTGACGTTCCTCCACGCCAAGTATCAGCCCGGGCTCGTCCGACGCCTTTGCCTGCAACTGTTCGAGATCGGCCTTGGGCGGCAAGAGCATCAGTTTCGGGGCAGCGCTACCAGCCCAGGCCTGCGTGATTTGGGAAAGCGCCCCGGAAACGCCGTCACCCAAAGTCTGCACCGACGAGTCACCGTCAATGCGAGGCAGCGCCGTCAGCACGTGATGCTGGCCCGATTCGATGCCCCTGCCCGGGCGTCCTTCGGGAACCTGCAAAGCCGTTTTCCTGTCGACGACCGATTCGGTCGGGTCACCCAGCCGCAATTCGAATTTCGTGCCCATCACATCCCTGATCTGCTGACGCAAATCTGCCCATCGCCCGGCACTCACGATCACATGGATTCCAAAGCCCAGACCGCGGCTCGCGATGGCCTGAACACGAGTCTCAAACTGGTCGAAATCGCTTCTCAGCAAAGCCCATCCATCGACGACCAAGAAGACGTCACCGCGTCCGTCGTCCACCTGGCCGGCCGCACGGCGGGACCGATATGTCGCCATCGAATCAATTTTGTTGGCAAGGAAGTAGGCTTCGCGGTTTGCCATGATGTCTTCGATTTCCGCGATCAGCCGCCCGAGAATCTGCGACTGGTCGCGCGTCACGACGCCCGCGACGTGTGGCGCGCCGTTGAAAGGGGCAAATGTGCCGCCGCCGAAATCCACAATGTAGAACTGTGCTTCAACCGGTGTCATGGTCAGCGAAATGGCCAAGACGAGGGATCTCAGGAAGGTTGACTTTCCGGTGAGCGGCCCACCGGCGACTGCCAGATTGCCACCGGCGCCGGACAAGTCAAACACCAGCGGCTGGCGGCGCTGTTCCAGCGGAATATCGACCATTCCGAGCGGAATTGCCAGCGAACCGCGCCACTTTTTCGAAATCAACCCGAGCGTCGGGTCGACAGCCAAATCGGGCATCAACTGGTCCAACGTGTCGGGGATGTCCAGCGGCGGCAGCCAAACCTGATGGGCCTTGGGGCCAAGCGTCGACATCAGCGCGACCCCGATGTCAATTTGGGTCATGCCCTCCCAGTGCGCGTCATCGGATTCGCTGGGTGTCGGAACTGCTGGTTGCTCCGCCGCGCTGGCTTTCAGGTTTCCGCGGCGGGGCACAATCGGTATCTCGGTGGTGTCGTCATTCATTTCACTCAGACCGCGCATTGGGCGCGGCGGCTTCCAGAAAACGGGTGACGTGCTGAACGGCATCACAACCGCTTCCAAGTCTGGCGAATCATCGCTTGACGGGATGACGCTTGGGTGTGTTCGCGGGCGCGGCGGGGCGGCCACATATGATGCCCGGAACTGCGTTAGTTGATCGCCGCCCAGCTTGAGAAAGCCAATGCCCGGCAGTGACGGCAAATTGGCGGCATCGGAGACCCCCAGCACAGCCCTTGATTCGGCCGCTGAAAACGTGCGCAGCCCGATGCGATACGACAGATGCGAGTCAAGCCCCCTTAGCTTGCCCTCCTCCAGTCGCTGCGACGACAGCAGCAGGTGAATCGACAAAGACCGCCCAACGCGCCCAATCTGAACGAAAATATCAATGAATTCCGGTTTCGCGGTAAGCAACTCCGAGAACTCGTCAAGTATGACGAACAGGGCGGGCAACGCTGGTTCGTCGTGCTTTCCCGCCAACCGGGCCGCCTCGTAATCAGTGACGTTCGCAAAGTTCCCGGCGCTGCTCAACAGTTCGTACCGACGGGAAATCTCGCCCCTGAGAGCGTCAGCCATGCGGTCCACCAACGTCAATTCCGATTCTAGGTTTGAGATCATCGCCGACACGTGCGGCAGCCCAGCCATCCCGGCAAATGTGGCGCCACCCTTGAAGTCGACCAGAACGAAATTCAGTTGTTCCGGGGAGTGCGTCAAAGCGAGTGCCAACACCAGCGTGCGCAAGACTTCCGATTTTCCGGAACCAGTCGCGCCGACAATTAGCCCGTGCGGCCCCATGCCGCCTTGGGCCGATTCTTTGATATCGAGTGCAACCGGTATCCCTTCTGGGGTGATGCCGAACGGCACACGCAGCAGATCGCGCCCACTACGCCGGCGCCAGTTGCGCGCCGCGTCAAAATCGCGCACGTCACCAATGCCAAGCAGTTCCGCCAGGTCGGCGGTCCGCTTCGGATCAGGCACACCAACCGCGGCCTCTTCTGCCCCACCCTGCTGCTGCGGCTCTGGGGTCAACCGTCGGGCGGCTGCCTCTGCCTCATCAACGGTCATGCCATCCGGTGCACCGGTTACTGGCGCTTGCCCAAGTATCACAATGTCCACGTTGCCAGTGTCGTTTGCAGCACGCGGAGAACGGCAAAGCAGTCGCATCCTGGTGGGCATGGTCAGCGTTTCCCACTGCTCCACCATCGTGACGATGGTTACCCCGGCGGCACCTTCGAATGACCCCAGCCTGGTGTTGACCGGCAATTCAATGCCGTCAACAATCAGCAGCAGATGCGGCCATTCCATGCTCTCCACACGCGGGGTGAATGCCGGCCTCGTGGCGATCTCACCCAACGATTCCGCCAACTCGTCGTAGCTGGAGAACACCAGGCGGCTCGGGCCTGCGTCGTCCCCTGTGACCGTCGACTTGGCGTGCGGCAGCCATTTCACCCATTCCCACTCCGCGCGCAAGCGTGGTGAGCAAAGCACGGCGACGGCCAACAGGCTGGGCGATATGAACGTCGCCAGGTGAACCACCATCGCACGCGCCAGGGCACGAGTCATGTCCTTGTCGCCGCCCAAATCCACATGGGCGAAGGGCGTCAGCGTCACCCCCAGCGGCAGGGCGTCAACCACCTTGTGTGTGTCGACGAACCGTGTTGCCGCGGAATAGCAGACCGGGTCAGGGTCGGCCAGTGGCGGCAGCTCAGGCATCGTCAGTTCCATGGAAAGCTTCTGATTGGCCGACCCCACGCGCACTTGAAGCAGGGTCGGCGAAACCGGCGAACGCTCCCAGCGCCGCTGCCCCTGGCTGGCGATCAGGGCCAGCGAGTCCGGCGTGGGCAGTGTCCACAGCGCGGCTTTGCGCTGAAGTGCGGCAGCCGCCCGCGTTGTTTCGCGTATTCCAGCCAGGTAGGCAAGGTACTCGCGCCGCATCGACATGACCTTGTTGCGGTGGGAGCTGATTTGACGGAACATGCTGACCCCGGCCATCCCCAGCATGGCAACCACCATTGCGGCGCTCATCAGCAGCGTTCGGGGGTTGCTGGAGTTGCTGATCGCCATGAAGATCATGACGCCCATGGATCCAACCATCGGCAGCAGCGTTGAGAGGACGTTGCCACCGCCCTGGGCGGTTTCTTTGTCCGGTGGCGCCTCCAGCATGAGGCCGCCGGTGGGCATGACGGGGACGGTGATACTGTCGCTCGTTGACTGCGCCATGGCCACTGAGACCCTCCTGGGGTACTACTTCACATCCGTCTCGTCTAGCATAGGCGTGATAGACATGCCGTGTTGACGAGGCCATGGCCTTGGACGGGTGCCCGAATGTGAAAGGTGCGCTGTGGCTGACGAGCGAATAGCCGTGACCGTGATGGACGGCCCAAAGCGATTCGACTTTGCCGTCCAACCCGACACACGGCTGGTTGATGTTGTAAGCGCCGTCGATCCGTCGTTCCGCGGCACTGTTGGGTTGACATCAGGCGAAGCCCTGTCGTCCTCCGGGGCGATTGGCGAACAGGTCGAATCTGGTTCGGTGCTGATCCTCGGTGACGACGGGCGCAGTGCGGCAGACGGCAGAGCGGCACGAGCAGGTTTTCGGTTGCGGCTTCGCTTGCCCGCAGCACCCGGCAGTTTTGTCTTGCGACTCGGCGTCAGTCTCGTGGCGGCCGTTGTGTTGACGGTGGTGCTCGGCCAAACGCTTGACCTCCAATGGCGTGTCGGCTTGCTGCTGGCGCTCTGGCTGGCCACGGTTGGGGCAAGTTTGGGCTGGGCGTGGTCACGCCAACGCCACGACGCGATGGCGGCAGTGTGCTTGGGTGTGATCGCCGCCGCCGTGACCGCCTTGACAATCCCTGCCGGTGCCATTTCTGGCTTGACGCCGCTGGTGCTCGCGTTGGTTGTCGCCAGCGTGGCTGCGGCCCCGGTGCTGGCGCCCCGTGTTCCGACCGAGCAGCTTTTGGACCTGCCTTTGCTTGCCACATCGGCTTTGAGCACCCGTGCCGCTCAGGTGCACTCGCCGGGACGTGTGACGGACACGCGGGCGACCCTGGTCGTCAAGGGCTCGGACGCCACCGTCACCGTCATTACCGTCTTGGGTTCGCTCGCCGCGATCATTCTGGCCTGGCTGGTGATGTGGTCGGGCGCATCCGCCGGGCCACGGGCCTGGGCGTCGCTTGGCACAGTGCTGTTGTCTGCCCTCATCTTGACGGTCGCGCCGACTGGCTCGGTGTTGAGGACGGCCAGGCTGGTGCCCCGGGCCGCGGCGGTTGTCGTGACGCTGGAACTCGCATGGCACATTGCGCTTCGAGGCGCCGGCGGCGTGGTCGTACCGGTCTGGGCCCTGGTGATGAGTTTGGCTTGCCTCGCGGTGTTGGCCGTCTCAATCAGCCTTGTCAGCACCAGTCAGCAGGGCGCACCGTTGGTGGGCCGCATCGGTGACATCACCCTGGCGCTGTCACAGGTCATACTGTTCCCGGCGGCGTTCCTCGCCTCCAGCGTGTTCTGGTGGCTGTGGCGAGGGACCCTTTGA
>WRFI01000062.1 GCA_009778875.1 Propionibacteriaceae bacterium
CGGAGATCACCTGGGAGAACTTGCCCAACTCGTACATCACCAGCGCGCCACGCCCATCCTTGCCGGGGATTGTGTCCTCGCGCACACCCAGCGCGGCCAGCGCGTCCAGGTACAGCCGTTGAATGTTGTAGATCGTGTGCCGGTTGCGCGGCGTGGGATGGTTCACCCGCTCCAGCACGGCCACCAGCGGGTCGAGCGGCGTGCCGTCGTCGACCAGGTTGGCGTCGCGGATCATGGCCTCCAGCCCGTCGCGGTCGAGAAGACCTGCGGTGAACGCGAACATGGCGACGACAGCTTGGATGACTGTCGAGTCGAACAGGCGGGTCAGGCCCTTCACCACATACGGGATGCCGCGTTTGTCGAGTTCGTCGGTCAACGGCCCGGCGTCACCGGCGACCGACCGGTACAGCACCGCCATGTCCGACCACGACAAGCCGCGCGGATCGCTGCCTGGGTCGTCGGCGAACGCGACGCCGCGCATCGCCTCCAGCCGGTCTGCCATCCACTTCGCTTCGGCTTCGGGATCGTCGAACTTGAGTGACAACATGTCGCCGCGTCCCCACTGCTGGTGGGAGGCGTACGTCATGGACTTGGCCAGCCGCTGCTCGTCGGGTATCGACTCGGCAATCGAGCGGCCCAACGCGACGATGCCCTCGGATGAGCGGAAGTTCTCCGCCAGCGTGACATTGTGGACGGCCTCGTAGCGGTCGGCGAACTTCAGGATGCCCGACACGTCGGAGCCGCGCCACTGGTAGATCGTTTGGTCATCGTCGCCCACCACGCACAGGTTCGCGCCATGCTCCGTCAGCGCCGCCACCAGTCGCTCCTGGATCGGGTTAACGTCCTGGTACTCGTCCACCACGACATACTTGACCGTGTCCTCCACGTAGAGGCGCAGCTCGTCGGCCAGCACATCCGACTCGTCCTCGTGGCGCTCCAACAGCTCGACGGCCAACTCCAGCATCGTCGAATAGTCGACATAGGCGTTCGTGCCCAACAACTGCCGGTAAGCCGTCCAACACGCCTCGACCGCGCCCGGCACCAGGGTATGGTCGACGTCGTCTTCCGACAGGATCGACATGATCTGCGCGTACAGTTTCGAATCCCGGTAGCGGCGCAACGTCGGCACGTTGTCCAACATGGTCGGGCAGCGCGTCAGCCCCGACTTGTCGGAATGCCGGTCGATGAACAGCCGCTGCGTGATCTGGGTCAGCACCGAGAACTTGAACGTCTCCGGCACCCACGTCTGCAACAGGTTCAGGCAGTAGGCGTGGATCGTGCCGATGAACATCTCCGCCATGCCCGTCAGATCACGGCCCTGGCGGGTGAGAATCCCGTATACCCGGTCCTTCAGCTCGGCGGCAGCCTTCTCCGTGAACGTGAAGGCGACAATGTTGGCGGGCCTCACGCCAGGTTGAGCCAAGATCGCGGCGATCCGCTGCGAAATCACCTCCGTCTTGCCCGACCCGGCGCAGGCGATGATCTGCATCGGCTGATCGAGCGTGCTGATCGCCTTTAGCTGGCTCGGGGTGAAGTCAATCCCCATCGGCGGCGTCTCCTTCGACCGCGAGCGCAGCCAGGCGCAGATAGAACTCCTTGGCCTCGTCGGACTTGAGCCGTCCCATGATGAGCAGATTGCTGCTCCAGCCCACTTCTCTCACCAGCGGTGAGAGTTTTTCGCTGCCTTGGTAGGTCTCATAGAACTGGCGCATCCGCCACACGTTCTGCGGAGAGAACCCGCCCAGATCGGGCAATCGGCTGGTCACCCAGTGGGAGAACTCGGTCACCACGCCCCGTCCCCACCTCTCGGCCTTGACCTTGGCGCTGATGTACGCCCCGACGTCCCAGTACATGCCGACCAGCTCGCGGTTCACCGCGCGAAAGGCCCGAGACCGAGCCTGCTCGATGATGTCAAGCAAGGGTGCGAACTCCCTGTCGGGGTCGAGCCGTGCCGGGTCCACTTCTCTCACCACTGGTGAGAGATTCTTGTTGGGGGAAACTGTGTCACCCATCCTGAGCGCTCCTATCGGCCTGGCCGATATCAGCCTGAATTGTCGTATCGTCGATACGACAATTTATCCAGCCAGATTGTGTCGTCGGCGTCGACACAATTCGTTGACTGCGCTCGGATTGTTGCGACGACGTCGCCACAATTTGGTTAGGGTCAAGTCGGTCAGAGCCAGCTTGATCAGGCATGTGGTGCACTTCCTCCCACTGAACGAGGCTTGCCGACTTCCTCAATGAGGAAGGTCACGAATGCGGAGCAGACAACGAGCATGTACTTTGCGAATCCTTGGTCGACATTCCCGGTGGGCGATCCGGGATGACGTACCGCCGGTTCCGCATTAGTCGCGGCGTACATGCTCTCCCAGGTCGCCTTCAACTGTGCGCTGATACGACCCTGCTTCTCCAACAGTTTGATCGCGTCACCAAGTGTCTCGGTCCCTCGCATACCCAATACGTGCTGCGCAGCCGCCTCTGCGGCGCTGATCGACTCCTTGACTGAGTTCAGATAGTCCGGTGACTGGCGATCTGACAATAGTTCAAGTGCGCGTTGTAGGGAATGACGCGCGCCTGCAACGGCCGCGCTGGTGCCCACGGCCTCGGTCACGGCGTTCACCTCGATTTCAGAGTCCAGTCGTGCCAACTCGTTTCCAATGAACCGCCAGCCAACCAGATGCTTTTCGAGGGCAGCATTGAGCTTCTTCGTAAGCTGTCCCGCCAGTTCCTCTGGCGCGGGATGTGCCTGTCCCCGGTGCTGGCCGTTATGCAGTAGCAGCCAGAAGCTGCGGTAGTTGGCATAGTGGCCAACCACAGCTTCGAGAAGATCCAGTGCGTCAAACCAAAGTCCTTCGATAAGGCATTTCTTGACTGTAAGCCAGATGTCGCCTTGGTACGGTTCTTCATCAACCGCGCCCTGAAACTCATCAACCCAGATGTGCCCAAACATCTCGTTGAGCGCCCTGTCGTCCTGTAGTTTCTTTCGGTCGTTCGGGTTCCAGATCTCGTCGGCCAGGACATTCCATATGGCCATGCGTGTGGCGTCATCAAGGCCTTCGCGCTGCACATATGGCTCAGGCGCAAAGTCATTCCTTTCGGCAAAGCCCGCCATCAGGCCACCTCAAAGACTTGCATGACTTCGTCGCCGTAGTCATTGATCACCTTGACGGCGATCTTGCCTGTCGCGGGCGGGTCAAAGGGGACGGAGACTGTCGAGTACAGCCTCTGCCAAGCCTCCGGACCGATGTCCGCTTTGAGCGCTGTCTTCAGCCGCTTGTATGGGTCGTTGCCGCCGGTGAAGTAGCAGTGCCGGATGAAGAAGGATTCGCCGTTGTAGTCGGAATCGATCATCCACAAGGCAATCCGGTCGGTGTCGTTGCTGCGGACCTCACCGGTCGACGGGTCGTACACGTCGACGCCTTTCAGGTTGACGACCACCTGCCCGTCGTCGGCGCGCCCGATCTCGATGTCCGGCTCGCCGAAGACCGTGAACAGGTTGCCCGCACCGGTCTTCTTCAGTGCGTCGCCCATCAACAGGTCGACGTTCATGCGCACCGGCAGCAGGCGCAGCTTGCCCAGCGGACGCTCGCCGAGGACGGCGAACTCAGCATCGGAGGTGTCTAGTTCGTCGTCCTTACCCGCCAAGTTGACGGCCTGCGGGTCGAAGGCGAAGGCCAGCACCGCCAAGATGCCGACGTTCTCTATCTTGACGGCCTCCTTCGCGGCCTCCTTAATGAACTGCGCGTCGACCGTGCCGTATTGGGGGCCGACCGAGAGCGCTACCAGCGGCTGAGTCTCATCCTCGGCGCGACGGGTTCCGACGGCTTGCACGTAGCGGCCTGAGAATGGCTCGAGTTGGGCGAACTCGAGACGGTCTTTCCGCCTGCCGTTCTGGATGCCCGCCGCCTGTAGGTTGTCGAGGATCGACTGGTTGAAATCAGACCAAGTGCCATCGTCATCGAACGACGACTCGTCCCAAACGGCAGCCTTCGGCTCTGGCAACTCCGGCGGAGCGGCGAAGGCCAGGGAACGGTGCGGCGACAGCGACTCGACCGTGAACGGGCCGGACACCCGCGCCCGACGACTGTCCGTGTAGGGCTTGTCGTAAAGCAGCTCGAAATCGGCGTGGCGTTTGATCGCCGCGTCGATCTGCTCGCGCGTCATGCCCTCGACGATGTCAGGGTTGTTGGCGATGGACCCAAGTGTGATGTGCTGGACGCGCTCGTAGACGAAGCCCAGTCGGATGTCGTTGTGGGTCTGCGCCGACGGCAGCACTTGGCCCGAGGCGAGGCCTTCCTGCTTGCGGCCGTCGGGTGAATCGGCCAGCAGATAGTACGGGTACGACGCGCCCATCAGCCGCTGTCGGGCCAACGCTAGCGCGACGCGCGACGTGTCGACGGTGATCCAGCGGCGGCCCCACTGCTCCGCCACGTAGGCCGTAGTGCCCGAACCACATGTCGGGTCGAGCACCAGATCGCCGGGGTCCGTGCACATCAACATGCAACGTTCTATCGGGAGGGTTCCGGTTTGAACGACGTACCATTTCTCGGAGAATGTGCCGAGGATCGTGTCTTCCCAAACGTCGGTGTAGGCCATCCACGGGTAGTCATCTTCGTAGCGACGATAGCCCAAGCGATTCGCTGTCTTCGATACGCGCCCGGCAACGTTTAGCCTTCGAACGCCGTCAATTGTTGTTTTCCAGTGGGTGCCGGGACTCGGGTGAAAGCTGATGCCATCGATGTCTATGGGCGCGGAACCTATCGCTGAAGCACCAGCGCTCGTGATGTTGTCCGCGCGGAACCTACGCGCCCCAGCGGGCAATGCCTTGCGTCCTGACTGCTCATCCGCCGTGACTCGTCGTGGCATCTCGCCGGGAATATCGACCCATGAGTAAGTTCCGCCTTCGGTTCTCTCCACTAATGGGGTGAGTAACCGGCGATACTTGACGGTCGACTTGTCGCGGGCAAACCAAACGATGAAGTCGTGGGTGCGGCTCAGCAGGTCGGTTGAAAAGGATGCCGTCTTGGCAAATGTGATCTGTGCAACGAAGTTCTCGGAGCCAAACACCTCGTCCATGAGACTACGAACCAGGTGGACATTCTCGTCTCCGATCTGGACGAAGCATGAACCTGACTCAGTCAGCAGATCCCGCGCGACGATCAGCCGATCTCTCAGATATGACAGGTATGAGTGAATGCCGAGTTCCCAGGTGTCACGGAAGGCTTTGATCTGCTCGGCTTCCCGGACAGCATCGTCCGCTTTGCCGTCCCGGACGTCTCGGTTCTTGGTGGAGACTTGCCAGTTGGAGCCGAATCTGATGCCGTAGGGCGGGTCGATGTAGACCATCTGGACTTGCCCGCGCAGGGCCTCGCGTTCGGCCAGCGACGCCATGACTTGCAGCGAGTCGCCCAGGATCATGCGGTTGGACCAGTTGGCGTTGTGGCGGTAGAAGTCAATGGAATCGAGCACGTCCAGCCCGTCGAAATCGTCGAACAGCGTCAGCTCCGGTTCGGGCTGCCCGGCCTGGCTGGTCTTGCGCAGGTTTTCGATCAGGACGCGCGGGTCGATCTTTTCTTGGATGTAGATCGGCGGCGCGTCGGCCACCAACTGGGTTGGGTCGCCGTCGTATTTGCCGCGCCAGACCAATTGTGGGTCGAGGCTGGGGTCGCGTTCGTAGACGACCTGGGGGATGGCCGGGTCAGCGGGCATGAAGTCTTGCGCGTCGGCGGTGGGGATGTTGACGCGCTTGTCCTGGTGGACGGTGGCTTCGACGGGGGTTGGGCCTTTGGGTCCACTGGAGCGTGCCATGTCACGCCTTCCTTTCCTGGTGTTCAGCCTGCCGTTCGATCTGGTGCTGGGTGGCCTTGATGGCGTCAAGGTAGTCACGCTCGGCTGGGGATGGCTCGGCGGCGAGCCGTTTGATGTACTCGTCGTAGACGGCGCTGGCATGGTCGACCGCTGCATCATGGGACACCCGACCTGGGCCAGGCAAGACACCTTTGCCGTAGCGAACTGCGAAATCGTCCAGTTCGGCGATCCAGTCCTTCATGTACATCGGCTGATGTTGCATGGCGCGCAGTTCGGCCAGGTCGAGGAAGGCCGACACCATACGGTTGAGGGTTGCCAGCTCGGCTTCGGTCAGGTAGTTCTTCGCCACGGTCACTTCGCTGCGGCGGGGTTGTGTGCCGTCGAAGACCGTCAAACCCATGAAAGGCTGGCCTGGGTCAGCCCTGTCGTTGATGACCTCGGCGGCGGTGTGGCCGTGGGCTGCGTAGTGCATCTTGTTTTGCACGATGGCGAAGAACTCTAGGCTGACAGCCGCGTGGGGGTCGTAGTCGGCGCTGGTGGCGTATAGGTCGAGGACCTGGCGGTAGAACACTTTCTCGCTACTGCGGATGTCGCGGATGCGTTCCAACAGTTCCCGCCAATAAGTGCCGCCGCCGGCCCGTTTCAGCAGCGGGTCGTTCATGGCGAAGCCTTTGACCAGGTATTCCTTGAGGATGGCCAGCGCCCAGCGGCGGAACTGGGTGCCGCGCAGTGACTTCACCCGGTAGCCGACCGAGATGATCACGTCCAGGTTGTAGTAAGTGATTTGGCGGGTGACTTGCCGGTCGCCTTCTTGTTGAACTGTTCGGAAATCCCGAACAGTTGACGCCTCCTCCAGCTCACCCTCGGCGAAGACATTGGCGATGTGCTCACTGATGTTCGCCTTGCTCGACTGGAACAGCTCCACCATCTGCGCCTGCGACAGCCAGACAGTTTCGTCTGCCATCCGCACATCGATGCGCGTGTGGCCGTCGTCGGTTTGATACATGACGATCTGAGACGCCTGGCTAGAGCGTGCCATGGCTGGCCTCTTTCTGCTGGTAGTCGAGCAGGTCGGGGTCGCCGACGATGGGCATGTCCTGGTACAGGGCTTGGACGGCTTCTTTGAGCCGGTCGCGGAAGGTGTCGGGGTTGGTCAGCTCGATGTAGCCCCAGCGTCCGTAGGCCCCGAGGTTGTTGACGGCCGCGCACCATGAGTTGCGGGCCGTTTCGGCTTTGATGTGGGTGGGGCCGGGGCTGTGCGATGCTTTCTGCCCGCCGGACACTTCGACGATCAACGTCCGGGGCACGTCGCCTTCGTGCTGGATCAGCCGGAGCAGGAAGTCGGGCACGTAGTTGTGCGAGCGTCCCTGGTGGACGTAGGGGATGGTGAAGCCCAAGTGGTCGTTCTTCACGTAGGACGTGACAGCACCGGAGGCGACGAGGTGTTCGCATTCGCGGGCCATCTTCTCTTCCCAGGTGTTGCCTTTCGGCCCGTCCAGAACGACGTCGGAGACCTGTGAGTGGTCGGCGGGGATGACCGCCTTGCGGGTCCAGAAGTCGACGTCGGCGGAGCTGCCTTGCGGGTCGAAGGCGCGCAGGACGGGACGGAGCCGCTCGCGCCGGTTGCCTTCCTGGCGTGCCAAATGTTCGAAGATGTAGTCGGCCAGGTCGGCCTGCACTTGCGCCAGGCGCAACTCAGCTAGAGCGTGGCCGGGTGCGACCTCGACGTGGTCGATGACGAATCTGGTACACAGCCTGGCGAGGCTGGGGAACAGCCAGGGGCGAGTCTGGCCTTCGAACTGGTCGGAGTCGCCGGTACGCAGATGTGTGTTGACGAGCCGTTTCGCCAACTCGAAGCCGAGTTGTTGGGGTCGCATTGGCGTGGTGTCACCCGAATCGACCTCGGCGACGCCGACCACTCCGGACATCTCTGTGCGGCGCGGCACATGGGTGTCGTCGACAAGGAACGGTTTCACCGCCTCGTCGTCGATGAAGTATTCGGCGTCTGGAATCTCGAGCCGGTAGCCGGTGAGCCGGGGGAACGTGATCTCCAAGTGTTCGCGGCCTTCGACGGCGTAGACGTGCTCGGCGGGCACGGTCGGCAGGGCGGGCGGGGTTTTGCCGGTGGTCGGGATGAACGCGAAGGGGATGCCGTAGATGTTGGCGTACTCCGGCTCCAACCGTCCTTGGTCGTTGACAGCCCAGGATCGGCGGCGCAGCCCGCGCCCGACGACTTGTTCGCACAACAACTGGGAGCCGAACGCCCTGATGCCCAGGATGTGGGTGACGGTGTTGGCGTCCCAGCCTTCGGTCAGCATGGCGACCGAGACGACGCAGCGGACGTCCGCACCCAGCTTGCCGCGTTTGCCGACGGTGTTCATGACCTCGCGCAGGATGTCCTGTTCGGTCAACGCGTCGGCGTCTGCGCCGGGGTTGGCCCGCCGGTACTCGGCCCGGAAAGCGTCGATCTCCGTGGCGGCGGCTTGCATGAAATCCTTGGAGAGGGCCTCGCCGGAGTCGAGTTGCACCGAGTCGATCAGCACTGACGGCGGGCGCGGCACGGGCTGCCCGTCGACCACATTGGAGAACAGCGTCAGGTTGCCGGGCCGGTAGCGCGTCGTGCCATCGTCCAACTCGATCTTCGCCCCGGCGACCCATTCGTACACCAGCTTGGAGACGACCGTGTTCGGGGCGACGATGATCATCACCGGCGGCGTCTCGCCCAACGCCCGCAAACCGTCCTCCCACTGCCGGTACGACTTCTCGTAGCTGCGATACAACGACCGCAACGCACCCTCAAGCTCTTTGGGCGGGGTCCAGCCCGACGATTCGATATCGGCGTTGCGGCGACGCGGCAACTGAGCGCCGATGAACTCCCACAGGCGCAGATAGGTGACCAGTTCGGTATCTGTGGCGTCGTCGTCGACCGGGGTGCGCGGCACCTTCACGATGCCCGACTCGATGGCGTCCATCAGCGAGAAGTCCGAGACGGTCCACGGGAAGATGTAGCCCTCCGGATAACCCGACCCGCCGATGAAGAACGGGGTGGCCGACATGTCGTAGACGTGCTTGATGCCGACGCGCTTCGCGACCCAGGTCAAGCCGGTGAACCAGACTCCGGCCTCCTTGTTCGCGTTCTCGTCTTCTTTTGAGCGTTTTCCGGTGGTGTCGGGGTTGTAGCGGTAACAGTGGTGGGCCTCGTCGTTCAGGACCACGATCTCGGATTCGCGGGTGGCGTCCTTGCCGAGTGTGAAGGTGCGCAGCACGCGGGCGACGACCGCGTCGGGTGTCTCTTTGAACGGGTCGTCCTGCCTGCCCCGGCCTGGCCCGCCGAGCAGGATTTCGCGCGTCGTCTTCGCGACGCCCTTGATCTCTTTCGCGTCACCTTGGAGGAAGACGTGGTAGTTCGTCACCACGATCTGCGCCTGGCGTAGCTGGCCTTGGTATTGGGCGGGCACGATGTCGCGTTCGTCGTAGTAGTTGCCTGGGCTGCCCGGCGTCAACACCCGCAGCCGGTCCCGGATCGTGATCGACGGCGTCACCACCAAGAACCGCTTCGCAAAA
>WRFI01000063.1 GCA_009778875.1 Propionibacteriaceae bacterium
CGTCCGGCCGTCAGGGCCTGCTGGGCCGCCGCGGTGAACTTGTCGACCTGCCCTTGCATCTGGTTGATCTGAAGTTCGACGCGCTTGCGGCTTGTGGCGACATCGGCGACGCCGCGGCGAACGCGTTGCAGAAGCTCTTGCTGCTTCTGATAAGAGTAATCGAGAGTCTCGCGCGGGTCTTCTACCTTGTCTAAGACCTTATTGGCCTTGGCGGAGAAAATCAGTTTGATGCGATCAATAATGCTGGCCATGGAACTGTCCGTCCTTATCTCTTGATGGCGCTAACTAGCCTAGCGGATTGCGGGCCCGCTGGGTATTCCCCGCTCCCCGAACACAGCCTTGACTATGTCGACCGGAGGGAATGGGGATAGATCAGCGTCTGCTGGCACCTTCGCACCCAGGCTAAGATTGATCCGAGTGGCCGGAGGCCACCGCAGAGACGCCTAAGGATGGATACTGTGGGACTATTTCGCCCCTACGAGCAGAAGACGCCGACGAGCCAACCCGCGCGCCAGACCGCGAGTCAACCCGCGCCCGAGCCCGTCGCCGTCGGCGCACCGGCCACCGCCGCGCCGAAGAACCGTCCGACGCCGACCCGTCAGCAGGCCCAGGCCGCGCGTATGGAGGCCCTGCACCCCAAGCTGACGAAGCGCCAGGCGACCGCCCAAGACCGGGCCGCCACTGAAAAGAAGCGCGTGGCGCAGATGCAGGCGACTGACAACCAGCCCGAACGGGTGCTCTTGCGCAACTATGTCGACTCACGCCTGTCCGTCACTCAGTTCATCTTGCCGATCATGCTGATCGTCTTCGCCGGCAGCATGGGGCTGGCCAACTACCCGGTGATGACGTTTGCGTTGACGATCTTCCTCTACGCCACCGTGGTGGCCTGCATTGTGAACTGCTGGCTGTTCTGGCAAGGTTTCAAACGGGAGTTGGCCCAGCGGCAGCCCCACGCCACTACCAAGGGCCTGATGTGGATCATGATTCCCCGCATGATGATGATCCCCCGCATGCGTCAGCCGGGGCCGGTCGTCAAACGGGGCGAGTCCTACTGAACTTTTCTGGCGCTGCGAAGCGCCGATGATTTCCCTGCACACGCTTGAGAAAACCACCCCGGCGGCTCCGCCGCCACCCCTCCTAAGGAGGGGAATTTGCCGCCTACCTGACGTGGCTGTCGACGAACGGCAGCCTGACCACGTCGAATAGTTCGACCCGTTGCCTGACCTGGACGCCGACCGTGTCGCCCGCCCGCACCGATGCATTGACCAGCGCCAGGCCGATGCCCGTCTTCAACGTCGGCGAGAAAGTGCCCGACGTCACCTCGCCCAGCGGCGCCCCATCGTCGCCAACCACCGTCATGCCGGCCCTGGGGATGCCGCGAGCCTGAGCCTTGATGCCGCAAAGCCGGCGCGCCGGACCGTCCTGCTTGGCGCGCCGCAGGGGGACGCCACCGTCGAACGACGGCTTAGCCCAGCCGATGGCCCAGCCCAAGCCCGCCTCGACCGGATTGATCGCGGGCGTGATGTCTTGGCCGTGCAGCGGGTAGCCCATCTCGGTGCGCAACGTGTCGCGGGCCCCCAGGCCGCACGGCCTGATGCCGCAGGGCTGCCCGGCTGACACAATCGCGGCCCACAGCGGTTCGGCGACCGCGTTCGGCGCCACCAGCTCATAGCCGTGCTCGCCGGTGTAGCCGGTGCGGCAGACCGTCAACTCCTGGCCGTCAAACCTGGCCGTCTCGAAGGCCATGTAGTCCATGTCGGCCGGAAAACCGAGCGCCGCCATGACCTTCCCCGAGGATGGCCCCTGGACGGCCAACACCACGTAGTCCTCGTGCTGGTTCGCGATGGCGACCCCGCCCGGCAACCCGTCGCCCAAGGCCGCGCTCACCGTGGCCGTGTTGGCCGCGTTGGGCACCAGCAGCACATGGTCGTTCCCAAAAAGGTAGACGATCAGGTCGTCCACCACCCCGCCGGCGTCGTTGCACAGCAGGGTGTATTGGGCCTGACCCGGCCCGATCCGCCCCAAATCGTTCGTCAGACGGGTGTTGAGATAGCCGGCCGCGCCGGGGCCGCTGACCAGCAGCTTTCCCAAATGCGACACATCGAACAGGCCCACGCTTTCACGCACCGCGGCGTGCTCGGCCAACACACCGGCATACTCCAACGGCATCAACCAGCCGCCGAAGCTGCCGAACTTGGCGCCCAGCGCCACGTGGACTTCATACAGGGGGGGACGATGGTCTGACATGTCACTTGCCGTCGCTGGTCGGCTGGCGATGGGCGGCGTCCCAGTTGCGCATGCGCTGCGGGTACGGGTCGATGCCGGCGGTGTAGCACGTCAACTGGGCGCGAGCGGCAAAGCTGCGTCCCCAATCGGTGTCGGGGACGGGACGGCGCAACCACTCGCCTGTGGCGGCCACCAGCAGCAGGGACGCCTTGTTGAAGCCGGTCGGCTCCTCGACCCAGGCGGCAACGCCCGGACGGGTCAAGATGAACTCGTTCAGAGCCTGCTCCGTGGCGTCGGCACCCGTGCGGGCAGCTTTTTTGGCTCGGAGGCGGTCGAAGATCACTCGCCAATTCTACTGCCCACTGGTTGGGCGGTACGCTTGTAGCCATGTCAGATGTCTCATTGCCGCCGCTCGGCGAATCTGTGCGTGAGGCCACCATCTCCCGCTGGATGAAGGCCGTCGGCGACACCGTCACGAAGGACGAGCCGCTGCTGGAGGTCAGCACAGACAAGGTTGACACCGAGATTCCGGCACCGGTCAGCGGCGTCTTGTGGGAGATCCGAATCAACGAGGACGAGGTGGCTCAAGTGGGGGACGTTTTGGGTGTCATCGGCGACGCCGACCAGGCGGAAATACCGGAACTGCCGGAAACCCCGGCCACCAGCAGCGGTGGCACTTTGGGCACTTTCGACCGACTACTGGCGTCCCTGGCCGCACCGCCACGTCCCCGGGAAGACCACCCCAGCGGCTTCGCCGCCACCCCTCCCAAGGAGGGGAACATCACCCCTTGGGACGACTTTGACGACGCCATGGAACCGACGCGGGTCATCTTCCCCAAGCTCCCCGAGCCCATTCCGCTCGCGCCGCCGATTGTGCCCGTGCCCGTGCTGGATGAACCCCACGACACATATGTCACACCGCTGGTGCGCAAGCTGGCCGCCGAGCTTGGCGTCAGCTTGGCGCAGGTGCACGGCAGTGGTGTGGGCGGACGCATCCGCAAGCAGGATCTGCTGGATATTGCCAGCCGTCCGCTCACCAAACCGGCCGCCGTGACCGACGCCCCCGACCCGCGTCGCGGCACCAGCCAGGCACCTTCGCCGGCACGCATCGCCCGGGCCGAGTTGGCCACCGGCGCCACATTGGCCCTGGCCTCCAGCATTGAGGTCGATGTCACGGCCTTCCAAGCCAGCCCCGGCGGCTACATCGGTGCGATCCTGCAGGCGGTCGCCGCCTCGCTGAAGGTGATCGGCGAGCTCAACGCGTCACTGCTGGGTGACGCCGTTGTCTTCCACAACACCGAAAGCATCGGGTGGGTGGTCGACACCCCCATCGGCCCGCTGGCGCCCGTCATCCATGACGCCGGAGACCGCAGCCCCAAGCAGCTTGAATCCACCGTCGAACGCCTGGTCGCCCGGGCGACGGAGGGCTCTTTGAACCCCGCCGACCTGGCCGGCGGCACATTCACGGTGCGCAACGACGGCGCCTCCGGCTTGGCCTGGTCGATGCCCTCCATCAACCGTCCACAGGTGGCGGCGATGAGCATCGGCTGCATCAACCGCCGCGCCGACATCCTGGAGGACGGCAGCGTGGCCCGGCGGGACACCGTCTTCCTGACGCTGGCCTTCGACCGTCGCGTCGCCGACCCGGGTGCGGCCGCCGGGTTCCTGCAACGGGTGAAGACGGCGCTCAGCCGCTGACGGCCGACCTGCTAAAATTACACGGCTACAACGAGGAGTGACGCATGGCAAGTGATCGGGCGAAAGAAGTCGCCGAGCGCCAAAAGGCGGAAGCCAAGGCCCTGAAAGAGGCCAAGAAGAATTCGACCAACCCGTCTGACTGGAGCACGGTGCGCCAAGTGCGCGAAACCATCAAGATGACGGTGCAGACCGACCCGTCCTCGAAGTGGTGGATGATCGCGGCCCTTCTGGTGCCGATCGTCCTCGGGGTGGGCATCGGGCTGATCGTCAACCACTGGCTGTACGCGACGGTCATGGGCATCCTGCTCGGCGTTTCGGCGGCCATGTGGTCGCTGATTATCTTGTCGAAGCGCGCCATGTACAAGAAGTACGACGGCCAGCCGGGCGCTTCCCAGGTGGCGCTGGGCGAACTCAACAAGAAGACGTGGACGATCACGTCGCAGATCGCCGGCACCAAGCAGTCCGACACCATTCACCGCGCCGTCGGCCCCGTCGGCATCGTCCTGGTGGGCGACGGCGACCCCAACCGGGTCAGGGGCCTTTTGGCCACCGAGCGCAAGCGCCACGAGCAGATCTCGTACGACGTGCCCGTCCACACGGTTTCCGTCGGCAACGGTGACGGCCAGGTGCCGCTGAGCAAGGCGGCCTCCACAATCAAGAAGCTGCCCGGCAAGGTGTCGAAGGCGCAGATCGGCCAGTTGGACGCCCGCATCAAAGCCCTTGACAACATCCGCGGCAAGGTGCCTGTGCCGCGCGGCCCCATGCCGAACATGCGGGGGGCGCGCAAGGCGATGCGGGGCCGCTGACATGGCGGGCGCCCCAACGGGCGTGACCGCGATCGTGGGCGCCATGGATGTGGAGGTTGCCGCCGTCAGGCAGGCGCTCACCCAGCCGCGCCTCATCACCGTGCTCGGCTGTGAACTGACGGCCGGCCAGTTGGACGGTCACCCGGTGCTGCTGGCCGAATCGGGCATCGGCAAGGTCAATGCCGCACTGACGACGGCCGCGCTGGCCCAAGCCGGGGCCGCGTCGCTGGTTTTCGTCGGCGTGGGCGGCTCTTTGGCGCCGGGCGTCAAGGTGGGGAGCGCGGTGATCGCCACGACCCTGGTGCAGCACGACGTCGACATCACGGCGTTCGGGCACGACCCGGGCGTCATCAGCGGGGTGCTGGCCGGCGGCGAGGCGAGCCCGGCTTTGAGCGACGCCCTGGCGGCGGCGGCCGAATCACTTGGCGCCACCACGCACCGGGGCGTCATCGCCAGCGGCGACCAGTTCATCACCTCACCCGACCGGGCTGCCGCCATCGCGCGCCAGTTCGGGGCCGTGGCGGTCGAGATGGAGGGCGCGGCCGTCGCCCAGGTGTGCACCCGCCTGGGACTGCCGTTCGCCGTCCTGCGGTGGATTTCCGACAGCGCCGACACCCAGGCCGACACCGATTTCGGCCAGTTCGTCCAGCGAATCGCCCAACTCGACCTGGCTGTCATCAGGGGATTCCTGGCTATTTCCGAAGGAGAGATCAATGGCTCGAACACTGACATTCAGCCTTGACGGCGCGTCATACGCCGCGTCGCCCACCAAGGTCGACCGCAAGAAGCTGTACGGGTGGACGCAGACCGTCGCCTTGGACGATGCCGGGCGCGAGTGCACCCTGGCGTCGATGGACGGGTCCGGCACGTTCATCATCCCGCTGGGCGGCGCCGGCCTTGGCGTGCTCGGGCCGGACAAGCAGTGGGTTGAGCGCTCGTCCCTGAAGGCCGTCACTTTGGACGGCGCCGACGCCCCCCTATTGGCGTCCAGCTTCGACGCGCCGGTCGATCTGGCTCGGACCGTCACCGCCGATGCCCTGCTGGACTGCAACATCGTCTCGGTGTACGAGCTTGAGGACGGGCAGGCGCTGGCCGCCGCGCTCGGTGACCGCATCGTCGCTTTCGATTACGTCTACCGCGCCGGCTACACCAGCAACCGGGCCTTCGTCCTCGCCAGCGACGGCGCGGCGTTCATGCTTGTGGGCTACAAGAACGAGTTCGAATTCGTCGGCCTTACCCAGGTGGACGCCATTGAGGAACCCGAGGACGGCGACGAGGCAGACGACAGCGACGACATCGATTTTTCGATGTTCTGATAGGAGGAAACGATGCGCGGAATTCACATTGCAAACGAGCGCAAGCGCGACGCCGAGGTGGGCTTCGAGTCGCAGCCCCCGCGGCGCACCGTATCGATGGTGATGCCCGACGGTGAGGCGGCCACCACCGTCAAGTACGTCAAGACCACCGCCGACATCGACCGTCTAACCGCCGACTATGGCGACCTTGGCGGGGTGGCGCAGGCACTGGTTGACGGCGACCCGGAGGTCGATCTCGAGCTTGTCGGGCGGCCCATCAAGGCGACCCACAAGATCTATCTGACGCCGGACGGCCAGCCCGCCTACCGCGTGACGATGACCCAGATCGTCTACAACCCCGACGGCACCGAGCGCGAGCGCCGCGACCTGTCGAAGGCCGAGTCGAACATCAACGCCGAGGCGGCTATCAACTGGAGCGGGCGGAAATTCCCCAAGGCCGATGCGGTTCGCCGGTTCGTCTTCACGCGGTCGTACCAACTGCGCCACACGTCCGGGCTGTCGTACGACTTTCTCTACGACATGGCCAAGACCCTGCAGGACGAGGACGTGCTGATGTTCGTCGGCAGCGGTGCCAAGGGGCAGGGGCCGCTGATACTGACCACCGGCGGCGAACCGTACCGCGGCTTCCTGGAGGGACGGGTGGCCGGCGACCGCTACTGCCTGACCCTGCATCTGACGAACATCGAACTGAAGTCCCTACCGAAGAGCGAGGCCTGACATGCACGTCAACGCTGAATTGCTGGCCCAGGCCAGCGGCTACTTGGAGGGCGGCTCCGACGCCCTGGACGACGACACCGCCGCCATCGCCGCGCGCTACAAGCGCGACGTCTGCAAAAACTACCTGTCGCTGAACCCCGACCAGTTGGACACCCGGCTGGCCGGCACGCAGTTCTTCGTCACCCGCAAGTATGACGGCGAGTTGGCGGTCATGTTCTTCGACGGCCAACAGGTGTTCACCGTCAACACCGGCGGACGGGTGCGCCTTGGTTTGCCCTGCCAGGTCGAGGCGGCCGCCGCGCTGAAGGCGGCGGGCGTCAAGCAGGCGATCATCCCGGCGGAACTGTATTCGAGCGTGGGTGGGCGCGAGCGGGTGTTTGCCGTCCGCCAGGCCCTGGCCCAGGGACGGGTGGCCGACCTGGCGCTGGCCCCGTTCGACATTGTGAGCATCGACGGCCAGCCCTTCCCGGCCAGCTCGTACGCCGACATCCACGCCGAACTGACGCGCATTTTCGGCGTCGGCGAGGCTTGCCGTCCGGTGATTGGCGAGCCCGCCGCGTCCAAGGGCATCGTCGCCGACCTTTACCGCTCGTGGGTGGACGATCAGGGCGCGGAGGGCCTTGTCGTGCGCAGCGAACTGCCCGTCATCGCGAAGGTGAAGCCGCGCTACACGGTCGACGTGGTGGTGATCGGTTTTTCCGAGGGGCTGGCCGACGCCAAGGGCCAGGTTCGCTCGCTGCTGGTGGCGCTGATGCCGTCCGACGGGGTTTTCCAGGTGGTCGGGCATGTGGGCGGCGGCTTCACGGACGAGTTGCGGGTTGAGTTTTTCAACAAGCTGTCGGCGATGGAGGTGCCGAGCACGTTCATCGAGACGGACGCCAACCGCGTCGCCTTCCACATGGTGCGCCCCGAAATGGTGATCGAGGTGATGATCAACGACGTCTTGTACGAGACGACGTCCGGCCCGATCGTCAGCCCGCTTCTGGAATGCGGGGACGCCGGTTACCGGCGCCTCGGCTCGGCGCCGGGGGCAAGTATCATCTTCCCGTCGCTGTCGCGTCTGCGCGACGACAAGTCGGTGAACCCGGTCGACGTGCGCTACTCGCAGTTGGAAGAGATCGCGTGGCAGCCCATCGACCCGCCGGACGACGCCACCTCCGCCGCGCCGCCCGCGTCGAAGGTGCTGCGCCGCCAGGTGTACACCAAGGTGCTGGGCAGCAACTCGATGGTGATGAAGTTCATGGCCTGGGAGACCGGCAAGCAGCGCTTCGGCTACCCGGCCTATGTTGTGACGTACATCAACTTCAGCACCGGACGCCGGGACCCCCTGGCCGTTGAAACACGGATTTCCGACGACGAAAACCAGGCCCTGACGATGTTCGACGCCCTGATCGAGGAGAACGTGAAAAAGGGTTGGCAGCAGGCCGGTGATTGAGGGTGGGCTTTGAACTGACGCAGGTCGAGTCGCTGGCGCCTGACCAGGCCTCGCTGAAAGCCGCCTCCGCGCTGGCGAAGCAGGCCAAGTGGCTCTCCCTTAACCGCGAGGCCGATCTGTGGTGGGGCGAATGCCAAGGTTCCGGAGCCAACCCCTACCGCACGGTGGTCGACTCTGACCAGGTCGGCTACAAGTGCACCTGCCCGTCACGGAAGTTTCCCTGCAAGCACAGCCTGGCCCTGATGTGGCTGGCCGCCCAGGCCCCGCAGTCGTTCACCGCCGGCACCACGCCGCAATGGGTGGGCGACTGGCTGGGTCGCCGCCGCACCACCGCCACCCCGGAGGTGGGGGCTGACAAGCCTAAGCCGTCGAAAAGCATCGCCGAGGCGGCCACGGACGCCGAGATTGACGCAATGGTTGAGGATGACCCGGCCGCCGCTGCCAAAAAGGAAGCGGCCGCCCGCAAGCGTCAAGAGACCACCCGGGCCATGATCGCTGATGGCCTCGACGACCTTGACGGCTGGATTTCCGATCAGTTGCAAACCGGGTTGATGACCTTCACCGACACCGCCGCCGACCGCTGTCGGCGGATCGCCGCCCGGCTGGTCGACAACAAGGCCGCCGGGTTGGCGTCGCGGCTGGACGAAATGCCGTCCCGGCTGCTGGCGCTGCCCAGGGAGGAACGTCCCGACGCGGCGATCCGCGAATTCGGCAAGCTGGTGCTGCTGGCCAAGGCCTGGCGGATGGACCCCGACGACCCGCAGGCCTCACGCGACGTCGCCACCACGGCGCGCCGCGATGACGTCCTCGCTGACGCCGCCGCCAAGCGCGTGGAAGGGCGTTGGGAGGTTGTCGGCGAGCAGATCCGAAACCGCCGCGACGGCTTGGTCTCCCATAGCACCTGGTTCCTTCGGATTGGCGAATCGGCCCCAATTGACGTCCCCGAATTCGCCTTGCTGCTGGACTTCTACCCGGCGTCGTCCGGGCGTCCCGAAACCTCATTTGCCGTCGGCGCCCAATATGACGGGACGATGGCGTTCTACCCGGCACCGGCGCCGCTGCGGGCCATCGCCCTTGACCTGGCGCCCGTCTTGA
>WRFI01000064.1 GCA_009778875.1 Propionibacteriaceae bacterium
ATCTGGGAGGATAGGTTCAAAGGAGAAAACTATGTTTGTTTCAACTCGAATGACCGCCAACCCGTTCACTGTCACCCCAGACGACAGTGTGCCCGATGCCGCGGCCGTCATGAAGCAGCGCAACGTGCGCCATCTGCCCGTTGTGTCGGACGGCCGGGTCGTCGGCGTCGTGTCAAAAGGTGACATCGCGGCGGCGTCCCCGTCGGCCGCCACCTCGCTCAGCGCGTCAGAGATCACCTACCTGGTCAGCAAGCTGAAGGTGGCCAAGGTGATGAGCCATCCGGCGATCACTATCGCCCCGGGTGCCCTGCTCGAAGAGGCCGCCGTGCTGATGCGTGACAACAAGATCGAGATGCTGCCGGTTGTTGACGGTGACGAGCTGGTCGGTGTCATCACCGAGAGCGCCATCTTCGACGCGTTTGTTGAACTGCTGGGCTTCCGCGAACACGGCACCCGCTTGACGTTGGAGGCGAATGACGAGCCCGGCGCGCTGGCCACACTCGGCGAGATTGTCGCGGCGCATCATGCCAACATCGGCCACATCGCGGTGTACCGCGGCGAGCCCAAGTCGACGGTGCTGATCGGCGTCAACACCACCAACACCGACGATCTGGAAGCGGGATTGACTGCCCAGGGCTTCACCATCTTGGGCAAGCTCGTCAATCCGTGACACTCGTTTCGCAAGTACTCGACGCGGCGGTCGCGAGCGTCGGCGGGGAAACTCGCACGGGGCAAGTCGACATGGCCCAGGCCGTTTCCCGGGCCATGACCACCGGCGGCAATCTTCTCGTGCAGGCGGGCACCGGCACCGGCAAGTCCTTCGGCTACCTGGCGCCCGGGCTGGTCTGGTCCATCAAGTCAGGCCGGCGCCTGGTCGTCGCCACCGCCACACTGGCCCTGCAGACCCAGTTGGCGACCAAAGACATTCCCGTGGCCCTTGACGCGGTCGAATCCGTCATGCACCGGCGTCCGGTGGTTGCCGTCGTCAAGGGACGCAGCAACTACGCCTGCCTGCTGAGGGTGCGCGACGGCGTCGGCCTGGAGCAGGAATCCTTGCTGGACGGCTCACAGCTTGCCAAGCAGCTGCGCCAATCTGGCGCGAGCGCCGAATCGGTGATCGGTGCCGAGGTGGTGGCGTTGCGCGAATGGGTCGACGAGCAGGCCGCCAGCGGCGGCCTGGCTGATCGTGACGACGCGCCGCGTCATTCACCCAAGGCCTGGGCACAGGTGGCGGTGGGGGCACGGGAATGCGTCGGCGCCCAAAAGTGTCCACATGCCGGCGAGTGTTTCGTCGAGGAGTCGCGTCGTCGGGCGTTTGAAGCCGATCTCGTCGTCACCAATCACGCGCTGCTGGCGGTCGACGCGATGCAGGGTCATTCCGTGCTGCCGGAGCATGGTGCCGTCGTCATCGACGAGGCACACGAACTGGTTGACCGGGTCACCGGAGCGGCCAGCCAGGAACTCAGCCCACAGATGGTCGAGCGTGTCGCCAGGCGGGCCTTGCCCCACTTGGACGACGAGCGCGGCGTCACGCTGCTTGATGCGGCCGATGCCCTGGAGCAGGGCCTGGACGCATCCGAGGTCGGACGGCTAACCGACGCCGAAGCGCCTGTCGTTGCGGCTCTGAGAATCGTTTCGTCGGCGGCTCGGGAGGCTTCGGCATCGCTCAAGGGCGGCGATGATATGGAACGTGCCCAAGCCCAGGCAGCCGTCCAAGAGGTCTTCGACATCGCCGATCGGATGGCCGGGCTGGATGCCGACGACGTGGTGTGGTTGTCGGAGCGGGAACGCCTCGGGCGCCAGATGGTGGTGGCACCCCTGGATGTCGTCACACTCTTGCGGGAGCGGGTCTTCGCCGATGCGGCAGCCATCTTGACGTCGGCGACCCTGACGGTCGGTGGCAGTTTCGACCCGCTGGCCGCCCGAATCGGATTTCGGGCTGACGACCAAGAGCTGCCCTGGCAGGGCCTGGATGTCGGGTCGCCTTTCGATTACCGTACCCAGGGCATCTGCTATGTCGCGCGGGACCTGCCAAGCCCGGCGCGCGACGGCATCGGCGACGAGCAACTGAGCGAGGTGGCCGAACTGGTGTGGGCGGCCGGCGGGCGCACCCTGGGCTTGTTTGCGTCCCAGCGCAACGCCGAGGCGGCGGCCGCCTATGTGCGTCGCGAGGTGCCGGGCATCACGGTGCTCTGCCAAGGCGATGCCCAGTTGCCCGACCTGACGCGCCAGTTCATTGACGAGCCGACCACCTGTCTGTTCGGCACGCTGTCGCTGTGGCAGGGCGTCGACATCCCGGGGGAGACCTGCCTGCTGGTGTTGATCGACAAGATACCGTTCCCGCGCCCCGATGACCCCTTGATGCAGGCCCGGCAGGCCGCCGTGGCGGCGTCAGGGGGCAACGGATTCATGGCGGTGGCAGCCACCCAGGCCGGCCTGCTGTTGGCCCAAGGCTCGGGCCGTCTGATCCGTCGAGCGGACGACCGGGGCGTCGTGGCGATCCTTGACCCGCGTCTGATGACGGCCCGCTACGGCAGTTTCCTGCGGGCGTCCATGCCCGATTTCTGGTCCACCACCGATCGCGAGGTGGCAGTCTCAGCCCTGCAACGTCTGGCCAAGGCGGCCGACGAAACGCCGTAGACTGACAACCATGCCAGGAGTCCTCGCCAATGTCGGCTCGATCATCGTTGGCACCATCATCGGGCTGCTGTTTGGCAAGGTGATTCCTGAAAGGTTCCGGCAGATCGCTTTTTGGGCGATGGGCTTGTGTACCTTCGGCATCGGCGTCGTCATGATAGTGAACGGGTACACCGACCTGAAGCCGGTGACGTCACTGGTGCTGCTGATCCCGGTGATTTCGCTTGTGTTCGGCGCGATCATCGGCGAGGCGCTGCGAATTGAACAGCGGCTGGCCAACCTGGCTGCCTGGTTGGAGACCCGTCTGCCGTCCCAGGCCGACGTCAACGGCGTGGAGGACGACAAAAACACCCCGGACCGGTCGCGTTCATTCGTCGAAGGGTTCATGTCGGCGTCGGTCCTGTTTTGTGTGGGGGCGATGGCGATCCTCGGATCGATCCAGGCGGGGTTGGGCGACTCGTCGATTCTGTATCTGAAGGCGTTGATGGACGGCATCGCGGCTATCCCGCTGGCCTGCGCGTTGGGCATCGGCGTGGGCTTCTCGGCCCTGCCGATTCTCATCTTGGAAGGTGGCGTGGCCTTGCTCAGCATGAGCTTGGGAAACTTCTTCACGCCGGCGGTCTTGGCCGCCATCGACCTCGTCGGCGGCATGATGATGCTGGCGATCGGTTTCGACCTGACGGGCATCAAGAAGCTGCGTATCGCCAACATGCTGCCCGCGATCCTGATCGCAATCGCCTTGGGCTGGTGGTTTGGCTAGTGGCTTCCTAGATCTTCCGGACGACAGCGACAACCTTCCCCATGATGGTCGCATCGTCACCTTCGATGGGGGAATAGGCCGGGTTGTGGGGCATGAGCCAGACGTGGTCGGCTGAGCGCCGCAGCGTCTTGACCGTGGCCTCCTCGCCCAGCAGAGCGGCCACGATCTCGCCATTTTCGGCTGTCGGCTGTGCCCGTACGATCACCATGTCGCCGTCGGCGATGGCAGCGTCGATCATGGAATCGCCGTGTACCGTCAGCGCGAACACCTGGCCCTTGCCAACCAGCTGGCGCGGCAAGGTGTAGGTGGCTTCGACGTGTTCTTCCGCCAGAATCGGTTGTCCGGCGGCGATGCGCCCCAGCAGCGGCACTTCGACAAAATCGTCATCGCTTAAGGCAAGGGACTCACGGTGCACCTCGATGGCGCGGGGACGGTTCGGGTCTCGGGTGAGGAAACCCTTGGCCTCCAGCACCTTGAGCTGGTGGGCCACGCTGGACGTACTGTTCAGACCAACAGCCAGACCCATCTCCCGGACGCTGGGCGGGTACCCATGGTCATCGATCGCCGCGGTGATTACCTCCAGGATGCGGCGCTGGCGCGGCGTCAAGCCGTCCGGACCCGGGGCCCCGTCGGGCAGCTCGGTGACGGTGCCGCCCGTGGCGGGGGTGGTCGACGGTTTGGGGGTGCGGGTGGCCCGGGCTTTGGCCAAGTCAATCGGTGGTGTTTCCATGCGATCTAGCCTACGCCATTTGGCCGTGTCATCAAACATCTGTTCGAGCGTGTCGCGAAATACTTGACCGCGTGTCGAACAGGCGTTTGTTTTTGTCGGTGGCATGCTATAGCGTTACCTATCGAACGAATGTTCGAGCGTAAGGAGTACGAGATGACTGCAATTCTGGTCGAAAGAATCGCCGATACCTCAATCGGCGGGGTTGGGGCCACCAGCCATTACCGCGCCGGCCACCGCCGCCCGTCGCGGCCCGTCACGGCATGCCAGGTGGCGCTGGCGCGACCAATAACCGCCAGCGCGCTCGGCCTGTGGCGGCGAGCCGCCCGTGCCGGGTTCGGAATCATCTACTTGGGCGGTTTGGCCGTCCTCATCTGGACGGTTGTGGGCAGCTTTGCGCCGGTGTATCAGGTGGTGACACTGGGTTGACGGCGTCTTGGCGCCGGGTGCGACACGCCGACGGCCGCACATCGGCGCACAGGTCGTTGCTTTGCGACACCTGATTGAGAAACCTAACTACATCTAGTAGTCACAGCAGTGTGGTTTATCCACAGGTTGTGGTTTTCTAGATCATTGACGTAGAGCGATAGTCCTTGTAGACCGGTCTTTGACGCCCCTGATAACCACCTGGAGGTAGCATGTTCTGCCCATTTTGCCGTTACACGGACTCGCGCGTTCTCGATTCGCGCGTCGCCGATGATGGCTTGTCGATTCGCCGCCGGCGCCTTTGCCCGGAGTGCGAACGACGGTTCACCACCATTGAGCAGGTGCAGCTAAACGTCGTCAAGCGTAGCGGCGTGGTAGAGCCGTTCGACCGGGCCAAGGTCATCGAGGGAGTCAGAGCCGCCTGCAAAGGCCGGCCCGTCTCCGATGCCGACCTGGCCAGACTCGGCCAACAGGTGGAGGAAGCGCTTCGCGCCACCGGGAGTTGCGAAGTACCCAGCGACGACGTCGGGGTGGCCATACTTGGCCCGCTCGGCGAACTGGATCCCATCGCCTACCTGCGTTTTGCCAGCGTCTACAAGCACTGGCAAACGCTGGATGACTTTGAAGCAGAAATCGAGCATCTGCGCAAGGCTTAACATTTTCACAGCCCTTATCACATGAAAGGCATTGTCGTGGCACAGTTAACTATTGACCCCATCGCCCCTCCGATCCCGTCGCGCCCCCGGGGGCTGGCCATCAAGCGGGTGTTCACCACCGCCGGTGTGCACCCCTACGATCAGATCACCTGGCAGTTGCGGGACGTCGTCCAGAAGAACTGGAAGACGGGCGAGGTGGTGTTCGAACAGTTGGATGTCGAATTCCCCGACTTTTGGTCGGTGAACGCGTCGACCATCGTCACAACGAAATACTTCCGTGGCGCGGTCGGTTCGCCGCAGCGGGAATCGAGCCTGCGGCAGCTGATCGACCGGGTGGTCGGTGTCTACGCCGCCACGGGCGAGCGCGAGGGGTACTTCGCCACACACGAGGACGCGGTGGTTTTCGGCGAAGAGTTGACCTGGCTGTTGGTGCACCAGTATTTCAGCTTCAATTCGCCGGTGTGGTTCAATGTCGGCACCGACAGCCCGCAGCAGGTCAGCGCCTGTTTCATCTTGTCAGTGGACGATTCGATGGAATCCATCCTCAACTGGTACCACGAAGAGGGCATGATTTTTAAGGGCGGCTCGGGTGCCGGGCTCAACCTGTCGCGCATCCGCTCATCGAAGGAGCTGCTGCGCTCATCCGGTGGCACAGCCTCCGGGCCCGTCAGCTTCATGCGCGGCGCCGACGCGTCCGCCGGCACCATCAAATCGGGCGGGGCCACCCGGCGGGCCGCCAAGATGGTCGTCCTCGACATCGACCACCCGGACATTGAGGAGTTCATCCAGGTCAAGGCGGCCGAGGAGAAGAAGATCCGGGTGCTGCGCGACGCAGGCTTCGACATGGAGATCGGCGGCAAGGACATCACCTCCGTCCAATACCAAAACGCTAACAACTCGGTGCGCGTCTCCGACAAGTTCATGCGAGCCGTCGAGCAGGGCGCGCCGTTCGACCTGTTGGCCCGGGTCGACGGGCGTGTCATCGAAACGGTTGACGCCCGTCACCTGTTCGACGAGATCGCCCAGGCCGCTTGGGAGTGCGCCGACCCGGGCCTGCAATACGACGACACCATCAACGCCTGGCACACCGATCCGAACTCGGGCCGCATCAACGCGTCCAACCCCTGCTCGGAATACATGAGCCTCGACAACTCGTCCTGCAACCTGGCCAGCCTGAACTTGCTGAAGTTCTTGAAGGACGACAACACCTTCGACGTGAAGCGGTTCGCCAAGGCCGTCGAGCTGCTCATAACGGCGATGGACATCTCCATCTGCTTCGCCGATTTCCCGACGCAGGCGATTGGCGAGACAACCAGAGACTTCCGGCAGTTGGGCATCGGCTACGCCAATCTCGGCGCCCTGCTGATGGCGTCCGCCTTGGGCTATGACTCCGACGGCGGACGCTCCCTGGCGGCGTCCATCACCAGCCTGATGACGGCCGTGGCCTACCGCCGCAGCGCTGAACTGGCCGGCATCGTCGGGCCGTACGTCGGCTATGCGGCCAATGCCGAGCCGCACCAAACCGTCATGCGCAAGCACGCCGCCGCCAATGCGATTATCGAAACGATGTGCGACGTCGATGCCGATGTCAAACAGGCAGCGGCCAAAGAATGGCGGGAAGTTCTCGAGCTGGGCGCCAAGCAGGGGTTCCGCAACGCCCAGGCGTCGGTGTTGGCGCCCACCGGCACCATCGGTTTCATGATGGATTGTGACACCACCGGTATTGAGCCGGACTTCTCTCTGGTCAAGTTCAAGAAGCTGGTTGGCGGGTCGTCCATGCAGATCGTCAACCAGACGGTGCCGCGGGCGCTGCGCACGCTGGGTTATGGCCAAGACGACGTCGCGCGCATCGTCGACTATGTGCAGACCAACGGCAATGTCGTCGGCGCGCCAGGGCTGGCGCCCGAGCACTACCCAGTGTTTGATACCGCGATGGGCCTGCGGTCCATCGCGCCCATGGGCCATGTGCGCATGATGGCGGCCGTCCAGCCGTTCATCTCCGGCGCTATTTCCAAGACCGTCAACCTGCCAGAGCAGGCAACTGTCGACGAAATCGCCGACGTCTACATGGAAGGCTGGAAGCTCGGCCTCAAGGCGCTGGCCGTCTACCGCGACAACTGCAAGGCCGCTCAGCCGCTCAACGTGGTCGAAAAGACCCCGGACGCTGCGGCTGTGCCGCCCTCGTCCGTGCCGGCCGAACACCGGGCCTATCGCAAGCGCCTCCCGAAGTCGCGCCTGAGCCGAACCACCAGCTTCTCCGTTGGCGGCGCCGAGGGGTACATGACGGCTGGCGCCTACAACGACGGCCGGTTGGGTGAGGTCTTCCTGAAGCTGGGCAAGCAGGGGTCGACGCTGGCGGGCGTCATGGACGCCTTTTCGATCGCCATCTCGATTGCTCTGCAATACGGTGTGCCGCTGGAGAGCTTTGTGCAAAAGTTCACCAACCTGAAATTCGAGCCAGCCGGCATGACCGACGACCCGGATATCCGCATCGCCCAGTCGATCACCGACTACATTTTCCGCCGCCTCGCCCTGGATTACCTCTCGTTCGACGAGCGGGCCGAACTGGGCGTCTACACGGCGGCCGAGCGGGCGCGCTACGTCGAGACGGGCAGCTACCTGTCGGAGGAGGACGAGGCGGCCATGCCCGAGGCTGAGCAGTTGAAGAACGACGCCGGTGACTCCTTGCAGGTGGATGGCGCCGGCCCGAACCAGCCGCCGCTGATTGCCGCACCCAGCCCGGTTGTTTCGCAACCGAGCGCCCTGACAAGTGATGCGCACACGTCGGCGGAACTGTTCGAGGTGATGACGGGTCATGAGGTCGATGCCCCCCTCTGCATGACCTGCGGCACCAAGATGCGGCCGTCTGGCTCGTGTTTCGTCTGCGAAGGTTGTGGGTCGACTAGTGGGTGCTCGTGATCGGGTGCAAAGACTTGTCGTCTAAAGTGGAACCCGGACGCGCTGTTGCGCGGCAAATCAGCCCCAGGAGGTATTTATGACGAAGAATCAGGCACAAGCCCATTGGGAAGGTCCGCTGCTCAGCGGCGTGGGCACAGTTGAGTTGGCCACCTCAGGTGTGGCGACATTTCCCATCGGGTGGGCCGCCCGGGCCGAGCACATCGACGGTGCGACCAACCCCGAGGAGCTCATGGCGGCCGCTCACGCCACATGCTATTCGATGGCCCTGTCGAATGGGTTGGCTGGCAACGGCACCCCGCCCGAGACCATCGACACCACGGTCGAGATCGGTTTCGATCCGCGCAGCGGTCTGACGGGCAGCCACATCACCGTGTTTGCGGTCGTGCCGGACATCGACGCCGATCAGTTTGCCAAGTTCGCCGAGGACGCCAAGGTGAACTGCCCGGTGTCGAAGGCGCTGGCTGGCATCCCGATCACGCTGGATGCCACACTGAAGGCATAATCCGCCTCAGCGTGGATTCACGCTCAGTCCCAGTGTCGCCGGAAGCGCTGCGATTAGGCCCTGCTAGCGTTGAGGTATGACTTACTCTGTCCCACCGCTGACAAAGCCTGAGCTTGAAAAGGTCGACGCCTGGTGGCGCGCCTGCAACTATCTGACAGTTGGTCAGATCTATCTGCAGGACAACCCGCTGTTGCGCCGCCCGCTGCGGGCCGACGACATCAAGCCCCGGTTGCTGGGGCACTGGGGAACCTCGGCTGGGCTGGGGTTCATTTATGCCCACCTCAACCGGCTGATCCGGGAAACCGGCCAGGAATGCCTCTACGTCGCCGGTCCCGGCCATGGCGGGCCGGCTTTGGTGGCGGCGGCCTACCTGGACGGCTACTACTCCGACGTCTTCCCCCAGATCACCTTGGACGAAGAGGGACTGCGGACCATGTTTCGCCGGTTCTCGTCGCCGGGCGGTATCCCGTCCCATGCTTCAGTGACCACACCAGGGTCGATCCACGAGGGCGGCGAGTTGGGCTATGCCTTGAGCCACGCGTTCGGGGCGGCCTTCGACAACCCCGATCTGCTGGTGGTGGCGGTTGTCGGCGACGGCGAGGCC
>WRFI01000065.1 GCA_009778875.1 Propionibacteriaceae bacterium
GACCAGCAGCGCAAAGCCGCCCGTCTTGCCCATGCCCTGCGCCTTGCCGTTGGCCGCGAAGGGGAACCGCGACACCTTGACGTCATAGCCGGCCTCCCTGGCCTGGGCCACCGTCAAGCCCACCGAGGCGATCGGCGGATCGGTGTAGGTGGCGCGGGGAATCGAATCGTAATCGATGGGCTCGGGCTGCAACCCGGCAATCGCTTCCGCCGCGATGACGCCCTGCCGCTGCGCCACGTGGGCCAGCATCATCTTGGCCGTCACGTCGCCAATGGCGAAGATGTTCGGCACACTGGTGCGCATCAGTTCATCCGTGGTGATGAACCCGCCCGCCCCGATGGCCACACCTGTGGTATCCAGCCCGAAGCCTTCCGTGTTCGGGGTGAAACCAAGAGCCAGCAGCAGCGCCTCGGCCCGCACTTTTTGGGGTTCGCCGCCCTGTGGCTCGATTGTGACCGTCACCTTGCGCCCAGCGTGAACGCCTTTGACGGCCGTGCCCAGGTGCGTTTTGATGCCGCGCTGCGCGAACGATCTGGCCAACTCCTTGCTGATCGTTTCGTCCTCGCCCGGCACCAAACGGTCAAGATACTCGACGATCGTGACATCCACCCCGAAGCTGGCCGCGATCGACGCGAACTCCACACCGACCGCCCCGGAACCGGCAATGATCAGCGATTCTGGCAGCTTTTCGGCCAGGATGAACTGCTCGTAGGTCATCACTGGGCCGCCCACCTCGACGCCCGGAAGGCCTTTGGGGTGTGCGCCGGTGGCAACTATCGCGTAGTCAAACTCCCACTCGCTGGTCGTCCCGTCGCCCTGCGCCACCGACAGCGAGTGTGTCCCGGTGAAGGTGGCCCACCCGTCGACTGCCTCGATGCGGTTCTTTTTCATCAGATGACGCACACCCTTGGCCATCTGGTCGGCGACGCTGCGGCTGCGCCGCCACCCGGTCGTGTAGTCGAGCGTCACATCACCGCTGATTCCGAAATCGGCGCCCTGCTTGGTGACCAGATCGGCCACCTCGGCATTGCGAACCAGCGCCTTGACCGGTATGCAGCCCGCGTTCAGACACACGCCACCCCACCAGCGTCCCTCGACGATGGCCACCTTAAGACCCAGCTGGGTGGCTCGCACCGCCGCCACATAGCCACCGGGACCAGCGCCCACAACAATTACGTCAACCTGGTGCGGGGCGATTTCGTTCATGTCTCCAGACTAGCTTCCCGCCAGGCTGAGAATTTGCGAAGACTCCACTAACGCTATCTCACAAATGAGATATTTCCGGTCGTCCTCAGGTACGATACCTGGGTGAGCACAACTTCGCCCGCCAGCATCGGACGCCTGATCCGGGACGCCCGCAAGCAGCGAGGCCTGACGCAGGCCGAACTGGCCGGCCTTTTGAACACCAGCCAAGGGGCCATCGGGCGCATCGAACTGGGCAACCAGAACCTGTCCCTCGACACGATCAACCGCATCGCCGAGGCGCTGGAAAGCCCCCTCATCGTGCCGTCGACGGAGCGCGGCGCGCTCAACTTCCGCATCCAGGGCCAAACCCAGTTGGCGGGGTCGATCGAAACCCGTTCCAGCAAGAACGCTGCCGTCGGCCTGCTGTGCGCCACGCTGCTGAACCGCGGCCGCACCATCCTGCGCGGCATCGCCCACATCGAGGAAGTGGCCCGGCTGTCGGAAGTGTTGACGAGCATTGGCGTGAAGCTGGAGTGGTCGCCCGAAGGCCGCGACCTGACCATCGAACGCCCGGCCGAGCTGAACCTTGACGGGTTGGACGCGGACGCCGCCCGCCGCACCCGCAGCGTCTTGATGTTCCTCGGCCCGCTGAGCCACGAGTACGACCATTTTCTGCTTCCCTACGCCGGCGGCTGCGCCCTCGGCGCCCGAACCATTGAGCCGCACCTTCAGGCGCTGCGACATTTCGGCGTCGACGTTTTGGCCACCGAAGGCTCATACCACTGCACGGTCGACCACGACAGGCCGTCAAACCGTCACATCGTCTTGACCGAGCGCGGCGATACCGTCACCGAAAACGCCCTGATGGCGGCGGCGCTGGCCCCCGGCACCACCGTCATCCGCAACGCCAGCCCCAACTACATGGTGCAGGATGTCTGCTTCTTCCTGCAGCAATGCGGCGTCGAGATCGAGGGAATCGGCACAACCACGTTGACGATCCACGGGGTGGAATCGATCGACAAGGAAATCTGCTACTGCATCTCGGAGGATCCGATCGAGTCGATGAGCCTCATCACGGCGGCCATCGTCACCGGCTCCGAACTGACGATCACCCGCTGCCCCGTCGAGTTTCTGGAGATCGAGTTTTCGGTGCTCGGCGAGTCCATGGGCTTAAGTTTCGACCAAACTGACGAGTACACCTCGCACAATGGGCGCACCCGGCTCGTGGACGTGACGATCCACCCGTCGTCAATGCATGCGCCGCAAGACAAGATTCACCCGATGCCCTTCCCGGGCCTCAACATCGACAATCTGCCGCTTTTCGCCCTGATCGCCGCCTGCGCCGACGGGCAAACCATGATCCACGACTGGGTTTACGAAACCCGCACCGTGCACCTGTTGTCGCTGTCCCAGTTGGGTGCCAGCGTCCAACTGCTCGACCCGCACCGGCTGGTCGTCAACGGTCCCACCACCTGGCACGGTCGCGAAATGGTTTCACCGCCCGCCCTGCGCCCGGCCGTCTGCCTGTTGTTGGCTATGATGGCCGCCGACACACCGTCGGTCCTGCGCGACGTCTACATGATCAACCGCGGTTACGAAGACCTGCCGAGGCGGCTCAACGCGTTGGGTGCCAACATTGAGCCGTTCCGCGACTAGCGATCACACCGCCACCGCTTTGAACGTGGCGTGCGGGGCCACGATGTCGTCTTGGGCTTGAACCAGCGCCAACTCGTAGCGTCCCAACTGATTGGTGACGTCCAGCACCGAGAAAACCGCCGATGCAGTTGCCGACAGCACGTCGTCCAGCGGTTCGCCGCGCAGCCAATGAGCCAAGAACACCGCCGTCGTCAGGTCGCCGGTGCCCGTGAAGGCCCGGTCGATCAGCGGCGTGTCGACCACAAAACAACCCGAATCGTCAAGCGCCAGCATGCGGACGGTGTCGGGCGCCTGATCCGGAACGGTGACGGAGGTGACGAGCACAACCTTTGGACCCATCGCCCGCAGCTCCGAAGCGGCGGCCACCGCCTCGTCCAGCGACGACATCGCCCCGGCCCCCGGCTCACGGCCGGTCAAGAACTCAAGCTCAAACAGGTTCGGCGTCATGATGGTGGCCCGGGGCACCTGGTGGTCACGCATGAACTCGGGTATCCCCTCGTCGACGTAGAAGCCGCGGCCGACATCACCCATCACCGGGTCGGCGCAATAGATCGCCTGCGGGTTGCGGGCGCGCGTCAGGTCGACGGCGTCAAGCACCACCTGACCGATGTCGGCAGCACCCAGATAGCCCGACAGCACCGCGTCGGTGGCTTCCAAGACGCCGCGATCGTCGATTCCCTGGACGACCTGCCAGACGTCGGCCGCCGGAATGTGCGGGCCACGCCAGGCCCCGTAGCCGGTGTGATTCGAGAAGTTGACGGTCAGCACCGGCCAGGCGTCAACACCGAGACGGCGCAATGGGAAGATGGCCGCCGAATTGCCGGCGAAGCCGTAGGCGACGGCTGATTGGATGGAGAGAATTTGAGTCACGGTGTTACATTGTGCCACTCAAGACCTGCTTCGCTCTGCTGATCTGGTGCGGATGGCCGTCCTGCGGTAGAATCACCAGGCGTCGTTATGCGCGGCACACAACCATGAAGGAGGCCAGCGGTGGCAGATCGAGCCCTACGCGGTATGGGTTTGGGGGCCAAGAGCTTCGAGGACGAGGAGGGCATCGAGTTTGCCCCCCGCCAGTCGCTCGGCTTTGACTGTCCGCAAGGCCATCACTTCGACTTGACGTTCAGCGTCGAGGCGGAGCTTCCGACCGAGTGGGATTGCCCCCGCTGCGGCCAGCTGGCCCTGCGCTCCGATGGCGTCAGGGCGAACGACCGGGACGGCAAACCGGCCCGCACCCACTGGGACATGCTCAGGGAGCGTCGCAGCATCCCCGATCTGGAGGAACTGCTGAAGGAGCGCCTCGAGATCGTTCGCAACACGGTGCATTACTGAGCCACTGGCTCCTCAGCGACTAGCGGCTCGTCTTCGGTCACCGGCTTCGGCTTGCTGACCAAGGCCAATACCTTGTCGAAAAGCATCCCATGGAATAGGGCCACCTGTTCGCCGCGCCGCTTGGCGCCCCAGACGGCCGTCTTGACCAGGGCCTCCTGAATGATGGAGCCGCTCATTTTCGACACGCCGCTGGCCCGTTCTTGGAACTCGATGGGCACCTCGGCTACGACGCCGCCGGCTTCCAACACCTGACGCGTCATGTCGATCTGGAAGGCGTAACCCTTGGCTTTGACCGAGGTCAGGTCGATCTTCCGCAAGATGTCGGCCCGGAAAAGGTTGTACCCGCCGGTCGAATCGTGGACGGGCAGGTCCATGACCGCCTGCACCCAGATATTGGCGCCCCGGCTCAGCAGTTCCCGCTTCTTGTCCCAGTTGACGACCTTGCCGCCTCTCATCCACCGGGAACCTTTGACCATGTCGGCCCGCTCCAACGCCTTCAGCAGCGCGGGCATCTGTTCGGGCTGGTGCGAGCCATCGGCGTCCATCTCGACCAGCACGTCGTAGCCACGCTGCAGGCCCCAGTCAAACCCGGCCAGGTAGGCCGCCCCAAGGCCCTCCTTGGCTTGCCGGTGCAGCACGTAGACGGCCGTGTCCTTGGCGGCCATCTTGTCGGCAATGGCCCCCGTCCCGTCCGGCGAGTTGTCGTCGGCGATCAGCACCTGCGCCTGCGGCACCGCCGCGCGCAGACGGGCGACGATCGCCTCAATGTTGTCGGCTTCGTCGTAGGTAGGGATGATGACGAGTATCTTTCCCAGGTCACTCATAGCTGATCTCCTCGGTTTGGTTGGCTTTACTCTACCTTTTCAGGCTTTGCGAGGCGCTTCCGGACGGCGGCGACAGCCCCTGCCAGCACCATCAGCGCCGCCGCTGCGGCGATGCCGCCTTCAAACCATGGCCCGATCACCACCCCGGGGGTCCGTCCTGATCCAAGATCGACGTCGTAGAGACGGAAAGCCGGCTGGCCTTCCGTGGTCACATCGAGGACGCGGCCGTGCGCGTCGATCAACCCGGAAAGCGACTGCGTCGTGGCCACCACTATCTCGCGCCGCATCTCCATGGCCCGCACCCGCGTCATGGCGAACTGCTGGGCCGGCTGGGTCGTGCCCGACATGGACTCGTTGGACGACTGGACGGTGATCAACTGGGCGCCGTTGTCAACCGTGCTGTAGACCGTCGAGTCGTACGCCAACTCGTAACAGATGACGTTTCCGAGGGTCAGCGGGGTTCCATCGGCCAGGCTGACGTGCAAAACGCGAGGGCCAGTCCCGGGCACAGACTGCAGGCCGACCTGACGGGTCATCGGCACAAACTTGGTGAAGAACCCGTACAGCGGCACAAACTCCCCGAAGGGCGCCAGGTTGTGCTTGTCAAGGCGGGCCACCGGGCCAATGTCTGGCTCCCACCACAACGCGGTCGTCTGGCGCTCGCCCGGGCCCGGCCCCAACGAGATGACGCCCACCAGCATCGGCACACCGGCCAGATTGCTGGCCTGGGTGATCAGGGCGTCGGTGATGGCGTCCTGGGACGGGTCCATGTCGGAGGAGTTCTCGGGCCACAAGATCATGTCGGGGGCTGCCTGGCCTTCCACCCGCCAAGTGGCCAGAGCCGATGTCGTCTCCCCCAGGTGCATGGCGGTGATCGTCCGGGCCGCGCCGATGGACAGCGGCCCGGCGCTGGGGTCCGTGTTGCCCTGCACCACGCCGACCCGCACCGTGCCGGCGGGCCCGGGAAGGGGCCACAGGCGAAGCAGTCCGCCGGTGACCATCAAAGCGGCAATGACGAGGGCCGATGCCAGCCGTCGACGCAGCGTTGGGCCCACCGCCAGGGCCGCCAAGAGCGCCCCGGTGAGCGCGACGAGGAAGCTGACGCCGCCGGCACCGATCACCGGCAACCACCCGCCGAGCGGCTGGTCCGGCACCGTGTAGGCGAACCTCGACCAGCAAAACCCGCCGAAAGGCACCCGGGCCGAGCACCACTCGCTTGACGTCCAGGCCATTGCCGTCACCAGCGGCCAGAGATTGGCCAGCCGCGGCACGTGCTTCAACACCCAGGTCGTCACCCAACCGGCCAGCCCACCCCACAGAGCCAAGAAGGCCACCAAAGCCAAAGCCAGGTACCACCCCATGTTGCCGACCCACCACACCGTGATGCCGAAGTACCCCAGGCCAAACAGGTAACCCAGCGCCAACCCTCGTCGCGGCCCGATGCCCCGCTGTCGCGGCCCAGAGCCGCGCTGTCGCGGCCCGATGCCCCGCTGTCGCGGCCCAGAGCCGCGCTGTCGCGGCCCGATGCCCCGCAGAAGCAGCGCCAGACCGCCGAAACCGATGATCGTCGCCCACCACCAGCCGACCGGGGCGAAGCCGAGCCCGGTGAAGGCACCCAGCGCCAACGCCAACGGCAGTGCAGCGATCAGGCGCATCTCACGCCCCGGCCAAACGGCGAGACGCCAGCAGATAAATCGCCGACGAGGCCCGCCAGTTGGCCCCGGCACCGATGATGTGCCCCGACGGGCTAAGGGCGAACCGCTTCTGCGTCACCAGCCCGAGCGAGTCGAACAGCGCCTCCAAGCTGGCAAGCGTCGCGTAGTGAAGGTTCGGGGTATCGTACCAGCGGTACGGCAGGTCCGACGAGCGGGGCATGTCGCCTGACAACAACCGCAGGCGGTGCGGCCAGTAGGCAAAGTTGGGCATCGAGACGATCAGATGGTTGCCGATGCGGCTCATCTGGCGCAACACCTCGGCCGGCTGCATGACGGCCTGCAGCGTGCGCGACAAGATGACAAAGTCGAAGGAACCGTCGGCGAACTCGTCCAACTGGGTGTCAAGATCGAGGCCCAAAACCGGCACACCGGCCTTGATCGCCTCCAACATGGCGGCGCCGTCGCGCTCCACCCCGGTGACGACGCACCCCTGACGGGTCATCAGGTGGCGCAGCAGCTCACCTTCGCCGCAGCCAAGATCCAACACCCGGGAACCCCGCGGCACCTGGGCGGCAATACGACGCAGATCCGGGCGCAGCGCCCGCGCGGCGGAAACCTTCGCCGGTTCCTCGACGAAGGCCCGGATCGTCGCCAGATATTCCGGCACATCCAGCAAGAAGGAGTCGTGACCCCAGGGCGAATGGATCTGGCGGAAACTGACGCCCGCCCCCCGCGCCGCCAGCTGTTCAACAATGCGCAGCGAATGCTCGGTGGCGAAGCGCCAGTCCGAATCGAAGCTGATGACCAAGAACTTCGGCCCCCACAGGCTGAGGGGAGGGGGTGCGGCGTCGCCGCCGAACGGATCGAAGTAATCCATGACCCGGCTCAAGTACAGGTACGTCAAGGCATCGAAGCGCGACACGAACGTCTCGCCCTGATGCCGCAGATACGATTCGACGGCGAAGTCGACGCCGAAACCCGGGTCGGAGGCCTCACCCTGCGGTGCCCGGCCGAACTTTTCGGTGAACGCGTCCTCGGAAAGGTAGGTGATGTGGGCCATCATGCGGGCCACCGCCAAGCCGATGTCGGGGTTACGGCCCTGCTCGGCGAACCGTCCGCCGAGGAAGTTTTCGTCCAGCATGATGGCTTCGCGACCCACCGCCGAAAAGGCGATGTTTTGCGCCGTCAGGCCCGCCGAGGCCGCAATGATGACGGCCTGGTCCAACTGGTCTGGGAAGTCCAGGGCCCACTGCAGCACCTGCATGCCGCCCAGCGACCCGCCCACGGCGGCGTGCAGGCGCGAGATTCCCAGGTGCTCAAGCAGCGCCCGGTGGACGGTGACGAAGTCGCGCACCTGCAGCAGCGGAAAGTCCAGGCCGTAGACGTGCCCCGTCGCCGGGTTGACGGAGCTGGGCCCAGTGGTGCCCTGGCAGCCGCCCAGCAAGTTCGGCGAGATGACGAACCAGCGATTGGTGTCGATGGCCTTGCCGGGGCCGATCAGCGTGTTCCACCAGCCCGGATGCTTGTCGCCGTCATGCCACCCGGCGGCGTGGGCATCACCGGTCAAGGCGTGGCAGACGATCACAGCGTTGTCTTTGGCCGCATTCAACTCGCCATAGGTCTCGTAGGCCACGGTGACAAACGCCAAGTTGGCCCCGCCCGCCATCGTCAGGGGACGCTCGGGGGTGAACAGCTCGACCTGATGGGTCGTCACCACGCCCAAGCCGTTGACATCAGCCACGAGGATCCTTCCGGAAAAATGTCCGCCATCAAGGTTACCTTTGGCCGACGATGGTTATGGTGTAGGCGTCGGTCGGGGTGACGGGGCCGGACAGCAGGCCGGCGCCGGCCATGAAATCCGCCATTGCGGCCCACGTGGCCACATTCTGCGTCCCGAAGCTGCCGTCAGGGCCCGGGTACAGCAAGGTGGTCGCCTTCAGCGTGGCCGACGCCATGGCGGCGTTGTCGGCCTGATCCAGGCCGGGCACGTACTTGGCCGCGTCAGCCAACGCCTTCGCCGGGTCGTCAATGCACACCTGCATGGCCTTGGCGATGGCGCCCCACATGGCTTGCAAGGCGGGCTGGTTCGAGCCGAGCAGGGCCGGCGAAACGCCCAGCCCCGCTCCCACCAAGCCCGATTGCAGGGTGATCGCACGCACGGGGAACCCGGCCTGCTCGAAGCGTACCTGGTCGTTGTTGACAAAGCCGACGACGGCATCGACCTTGCCGCCCATCAGGGCGGCCTGCTGGGTGTAGCCGATGCTGACCACCGTGACATCGCTGGCGCTCAGCCCGGCCTGCTGCAGGATCAGCAGCAGGGCGAACCAGTTTTGGCCGTACTCCCCCGGCAAGCCGATGGAGTGGCCCTTGAGATCGGTGGCGGTTTGGATCGGCGAGTCGGACGGCACCAGCACCGCCGCCGGGTATTGCTGGTAGATGGTGGCGATGTTGACGACATCGACCCCCTGCGACCGGGCCTGCATCATCTCGTCGCCACCGGC
>WRFI01000066.1 GCA_009778875.1 Propionibacteriaceae bacterium
GACGGCGGCCAGCGCCGAGTCCAGATTCGTGGCGATCTCATCGGTGCGGGCCTTGAACTGGTCGAACTGGGCCCGACCGGCCCCGTTGAACTTGGCTTCCAGCGGTGTGGCGGCCTCAGACAGGGCTCGAACCAGGGACCCCAAGTCCTGGCTGGCGCCGGTAGTTTGCGAGCCGAGCTGCTGCAGCGTCTGTGCGCCCATGTCGAACTTCACGGCTGTTACTCCTTCCCCGGAATAAGTGAGAACACAAGGAAAAATACGCCTGCACGCCCACAAAAGTCAAGCCGCCCCACCGGGTTGTCCAAATAGTGACACACGCCCTAGCCAGGTGCCACTTGTCGGGCCTGGCTGCTCTAGGATGAGCTTGTGATTGCAGCGCAGGCAGCGCCGGTCTTGGCCGCCGAGCACTGCGGCGTGTGCGGGGCCGCCCTGCGTCAGCGTCAGACCACATGCGTCGATTGCGGCGCCCCGGCGACGAATGCCGCCTTCCCGGCGCTGAGCATGGCCGACGCCCAAGCGTTCACGGTTGAGTCCAGCAAGCTGGCAAAGTTCGCCGTCTTCTTTCTGGACGCCTTCTCGCTGGCCGTTTTTGCCGCAGCCGGGGCATATCTGTTTGGCGGGGCCGAACGTCTGGTGCGCCCAGGCTGGTCAGCCCACTGGATGCTCGTCGGTGCCGCCGTGGGTCTCGCGGCAGGCCTATGGTGCCTGGCGGCCGCCTACAAGGCTGTCGGATGGGGTCTGGGCGGTTGGGTGATCGTCGCCCGCTGTGTGGATTCCCGCTGGCTGCTGCCAACCCTGCCGTTCACGGGTCTCAGATCGGGTGCCCGGTGGCGCATGGTTGATGTGCGCTACGGCCCCGATCCGATCGTTGCGATGCTCGAGCCTTGGAACGAGTTCGGCTCGTCTGGTGGAAGGCAAGCCGAGGACGAGTCGCGGCGGGCGACGCCCCGTCACGGCATCTCGGCTGGTGCCGTGGTGCTGGTATTCGAATCGGGCCAGTTGCACTGGTTCACGGGCGAGTGCATGATCGGGCGTAGCCCCGAGGTGATGGCTGGTGGCGTCTTGAGCTTGCCCGACCTGGGCCGCAAGCTGTCGCCTAACCATGTGCGTCTGGCCGACATCCCCGCCGGTGGCGTTTCTCAGGTGTGGGCAACTGACCAAGATTCGGCTACGGGCACCTGGTTGGAACGCCCCAGCGGGCTCTTGCGGCTTGCGCCATTTCAGCCGACCCCGCTTGCCACGGGCGACGTGGTGATCGTCGGGGATTCCCGCTTCACGGTGGAGAGGAACTAGGCAACACATGTATGGCGATTCCTTTGACGCGTCGGCTGGCACACACCCGCTGGTCGATGTGTTCGGCCCAGGGTGGGCGGCGTCGTTCACATCGTCGCCGCTGGTGTGGCTGAACCGGGCGCGGATGGACCTTCTGCTGCGGGCCGCCCGCCACGGCGATCGGCTGCTGATCGTCTCCAAGCCTGGATCGCGCCTGACAGAACCGATGCGCGACACACTGACCACGCTGGGCGGTCACTGGCTGGTTCAGGACCCGGTACGTGGCCTTTATGACGGGCTTTCGGGGCAGGTGCTGGCGAGTTTGGGGGATGCTCTCATGCCGTCAGATGACTTCCAGGTGTGCGAGTCGTTCATGCAGCCTGGCCGATATGACGAGATGCAGTTTGTGGTGTCCTGGTCGATTCGGCACAAGGCTGAGGCGGCAACCGTGGTGGGGCGCTCTGTTGAGGCTTTCCTGGAAGGCCTGGGGCTTGGTGCGCCGCAGGGGTGGGGTTTGCAAGAGCCTGTGACTGAGCCTTGGAACGCGGCCGAGTTGACCCGGTTTGCCCGTTCCAGAATGCCGGAGCCGTCCCGTCTGGTCGTCACCGGCGGGGGCGACGGGCCACGACATGTGTTGACGGTCATGGTGCAGCGAACGAACCATGGCGTCGAGGAACTGGTCACAGGGCTGGTCGGCGCGGGCCCGGTGGATTCCCCCGCGGCGAACGAGCGCCTCGCCATGATCGTGCCGGTGCTTGCCGGAATGTGCGAAGGGACGATGCCGCTGTTCGGCTTGGTGATGGCACGGTCAGGCAGGGCCGATCTGTCGTATGAGGCAGTGGTGCCCGGCGCGCCGATGCCAGTGGCAATGCTGATCGGACCGCCGGGTGTTCGGGACCTACAGGTCGATATTGCTGATGCGGTGGACCGCTGGGGTGTTTTCGTCGCCGGGCGGCCCCGCCTGCCAGCACTGGTGTATGGGTTGCTGCCAAAAGATGCGGGCGACGCGACGCGGTTGCCGGACATCCTGGCTGGGTTCGACCAGGACAGATTGCAGGCTGTGTTGGGGCACTCAGCACCTTTGGCGCAGGGAGGCCGCTGATGGCGCGGGTTGCAGATTCTGTAAAAGTCGAAAGCGTCACCGCGCACCGAAAGCGTTTGACGCAGGCGTTCCTGCTGGGTGAGGCAGATCAACGCCGTGATCTTGATGACGGCTGGGGCTCGGTGATAGCTTCTGTGGTTTTGGCCGCGGTGGCCTGCGCGGGTTGTGTAGGTTTTTCGTTCGTGACGCACGCTCTTGCGCAAGCCCAGGCCACGCCCTCAGCATCGTCAACGGCCACAGCGACGGCCGCACCGTCATTGGTGGAACTGCCGCCACAAACGCCCGAGTCTTCGGCCGGGGCAGAAAGCGGAGGCCGCTGATGGCTGTGTTTACACGTGTGACATTGGTTCGTGACGACCGCCGCGCCGATGTGGTCGTCGCCTCGGATCAGCCGCTGGCGGTGTTGATACCCAGGTTCATGGATCTGCTCGGGCTGCCTGCTGGCACGGGCCCGTATTGCTTGGCGCGCCCGATCGGCGATCTGCTCGACCTGGAAGCAGATTGCGTGGCCAACCAGGTTGCTGACGGCGAGGTGCTGCGCATCGTCGAGCAGCCTGACGCGCCGGCAGCGCCGGTGGTCTCGGACGTGACCTCACTGGTCGCGGCCCTGCGTGCCACCAAGCAAGACGTCTGGAACGAGCGATCCCGTCGGGTGGGTGCGTTGGCCGTCATCGGGGTGGTCGCGTTGTTGGCCGGGTTTTTGGCACCCTGGGGGACGGCAAGTCAGATCGTCCATGCGTCAATCTTGGGCGGCACGGTGTTGATTCTGACCGGGGTCTGTATCGGTTTTGGCCGCGCGCACCGTCAATGGGCCGGTCTTGTGCTTTGCGCTGCGGCGTTGGGTTTGGCAGTGCCAACCGGCCTGGCGCTCTCACATCTCTTGCCCAGCGGCGAGGCGGGTGTGGGCACAATTTGGGTGCTCGTGGTTGTGCTGTGGCTGGTGCTCGGGCTCGGCGCCGGTGTTGGCCTGGGCAACAAGGCGGCACTGGTCGCGTCTGCGGTATGCGGGGTGATAGCACTGGCCGCCTGCGGGATGCAGGTGTTCGATGTGCCGGCAGTTGGGATTTGGGGGATAGCCGGGGTTGTGTCTGTGATCGTGGCGGGCCTGGTTCCGGCATGGTCAGTCGCCATGTCCGGCTTGACCGGCCTGGACGATTTCGTGGTGGCCGGACGTGCGGCGACGCGCGACAGCGTCGTGTCCAACGTGGGCGACGCCAGCGCCATCTTGTCGTGGTGCGTGATCGGAGTGGCTGCCTACTCCGGCATCTCCACCGTGATGCTGGCCCAAGAACCGAACCAGTGGGCGGTGGGGTTGGCCGGTGCGCTGGTGATTGTGACGGCGCTTCGAGCCCAAGTGTTGCCGTCCGTGATCCAAACGGCGGCGCTTTGGGTGGCGGCTTCGGCCGGGGCGGTGTCGCTTTTGTGGCTGCTTGAAAGCTGGTGGCAGGTCGGGGTGTGCGCGGTGGTGGCCGTCGGGGCCGCCGTCGCAGCGGTGATAAGGCTGCCGGACCATGTGCAGATCAGGTCGCGCGGAATCGTCAGTTTCGTGGGAAAGATTGGCACCGCGGCCACGGTTCCGCTTTTGCTTGGCCTGTTCGGCGTGTACACCGACCTGTTGAGGGCATTCTCGTGACTGGTGGCCGGCGGATGGGCGGGCTGATGGCCGATGCGGCACGTCTGGGCCCCGGTTACAGCACCAGGTTCAGGCAGTGGGACGGGCTGATCCGCCGCCCCGTGTCGTCGGCCTGTCGCATCGACATGATCTCCACATCTGGGGGAAGCGGATGCTCCCACGTGGCGGCTCGCCTTGGTGTGTTGCTGGCCAACCGGCGTCAATCCCGCATCTTGGGGGTTGACGCTGGCACTGCGGCTGCGTTCACCCGCCTTGTCGGGGCCGTCCCCACTGATCATGCGGAACAAGACGACAAGGAGTCTGTTGGCACAGCCCGTCAGCTGCACGCGCCGGTCAGTGTGAACCTGGCCGATGAAGTGACAGCGGCGATGTTGACGGGAGAGGCTGGCTTGAGGGTGGCCCGGCCCGTCACCGTGATAGCCAATGTCGTGCGACCGACGGATTGGGCCCACGTCATCGGGCCGGTGTCGCGGTTTTTCGATGTTGTGGTCACCGACTGGGGTCATCGGTTGCCGGGCGTCGACTTTGAGGCGGCGTTGAGGGGTTGTGGGGCCGTGGCGCTGGTGTGCCGGGCAGACCGCGCCAGTGTCGAGCAAGCCATGTCGGTGGCCCGTGTGGTTAACACCCGAGCGGGCTGCGTGGTGTGTGTGTCTGACGTGGACGCGGCAGGGCCGAGGGCGGCGCGGACGGCGGCATCTTGGGGGCTGGTGCCCGTGGAGTACATACCGTTCATGGGCGACCCCGGTGCGTCTTTTGTGCCGTTTAGGGTGCGGGAGACAATGATTCGGCTGGCTGCCACGCTGATGGGTTTCGCCACCGACGAAACGCGCCACAGCGTGGCGGTTGGGGGGCTGATGTGAAAATTCTCGTGCACCGCCCGGTGCGCCGCTCGACCCCAGTGCTGCCAGCCCCGGAGCGCCCGATGGCGCCGCCGCCACAACTGCCCACCGCCCCAGCGGGTGGGGTTCCCGTGCAGACTCTGCTTCCGGTGCTTGGGGCGGTGTCGTCGATGGTGATGATGACGCTGTCACGCGGGTCCAGCCCGGTGTTCTTGGTTGTCGGCGTTTTGGTGTTCGTGGTTGCGCTGGTGTCGGGCCTGGTCATGGCGTTCACGCAGCGCGCCAAAGCTACCCGCACCCGTCAGTTGAGCCGCGAACGGTATCTGGACTATTTGGAGGACCTGCGAGCCGAGATGCGCGATAAGGCGCAGGCGGTCAGGACCGCCGCGCTGGTGACAGACCCGGCACCGGTGGTACTTCCGCAGATCATCGCCGACCCGGCCCGGGTGTGGGAGCGTCGGCCAGGACAGGCCGACTACTTGCGTGTGCGTGTCGGGACGGGCAATGTGACCTGGTTCGACCTGTCGGCACCGGTTGAGCAAAACCCTGTGCAGCCTCTCGACCCGTTGATGCTGGACGAGTCCGTGCAGGCCTGCCAGATTCATGACGTTATCGAGGATATGCCCCTGTGGCTGGATGTGGGCCGCGGCGGGGACGTCGCAATCATCGGTACTGCAGAGGTGACGGCCAATGCGGCTCGTACACTTGTCGCTCAAGTCGCCTGCCTGCATAGCCCGGCCGACGTGCGGATCGGCACCGTGTTCCCACCGGCTGCCGCCGCCCAGTGGCCGGGTGTTGGTTTGCTGCCACACGCCTATGCGTCCACCACATCGGCGGGCGTGCCCCGCGCGCTTGTTGCCACGACAGTGGCAGACCTGGCGACCATGCTGACCGCCGACCTGACGTCGCGTATCCGCCGGGTGGCTGCCCAGCGCCACGCCAGCACCACCGATGCTGCGCCCGTCGAGTTGCCGCACCTGCTGATCGTGGTGGACGAACACGGTGGGACGGCGTCGACTTTCCCGATACCGGAAGAGGGCTACAGCTGCGCCGATTTGAACATCACCGTCGTCCACCTTGTCGGTGACCGCCTCGACGAACCCTCGGCGCTGAACACCCGCGTCACCATTGAGGATGACCAGATTGCCATTGAGGATTTGAGTGGCCCGTCTGACGTGGCGCGAACCGACACCGGCCGCCCCGACGCCATGTCGCCAGCGCTGTTCGAAGCCATCGCCCAAGATCTGGCGCCGTTGACGCTGGCCGTGGCGGAGGCGCAGCAGTCTGCCGCGGCGCCCGAAACAATCTCGGCAATGAAACTGCTCGGGGTGTCGGACCTTGACCTGCTGACCCCTGAGATCGCTTGGCAGCCCAGATCGAGCCGCGATTTCTTGCGTATCCCCATCGGCGTTGACGACCATGGGGCGCCTCTGTTGCTCGATTTGAAAGAATCCGCCCAACTAGGCATGGGGCCCCACGGAATCTGCATCGGCGCGACAGGTTCGGGCAAGTCGGAGCTGTTGAGAACTTTGGTTCTCTCTCTCGCGTTGACCCATTCGCCAGAGGACTTGTCGATGATCCTGGTCGATTACAAGGGCGGCGCGGCGTTCGCCCCGTTCGCGCAACTTGCGCATGTCGCCGGCCTGATGGATAACCTGGCGGATGACCCGCAATTGACCCGTCGGGCCCGCGAATCGATCGCCGGCGAGGTGCAGCGTCGTCAAGAGATGTTGAAGCAGGCCGGTTCAATCGCGTCCATCACCCACTATCGTGCGCTGCGGGAAGAAAATCCGACTCTGCCGGCGATGCCGCATCTTTTCCTGGTCATCGACGAGTTCGGCGAACTGCTAACCGCCGAACCCGAGTTCTCTGATCTGTTGCTCAAGATCGGGCGCATCGGGCGTTCCATCGGGGTGCATCTGCTGCTCGCCTCACAGCGCATTGAGGGCGGGATGCTGCACGGCTTGGACACCTATCTGTCTTACTGGATCGGCATGCGTACATTCTCCGAGGCCGAATCACGCACCATCTTGAACACGGTCGATGCTTTCACTTTGCCAGCAGTGCCCGGCTATGGTTATTTGAAAGTCGACACCAGCGTCTACACCCGTTTCAAAGCCGGCTATGTTTCCGGCCCGGTGCTTGACGCAACCGACACCGCCGATTCTGAGGATGCCGCCCGCCAGGCGGCGCTCGTGCAGGCGGTGCCCGATTTTGCTGCGCCCGACCAGGCCGACACGCTAATCGCCGAGGAAGAACTCGCCCCGCCGGACATCGGGCATCTGCTCGTGGATGAGGCCGTTGCCCGGCTTGCCACACCGCTGGTCACCAGTCCCGTCTGGCTGCCTCCCTTGCCCGTGCGCATTACTCTCGGCGCGATCATCACCGACACTATTCGCGCCGAGGCGGGCAGAACCATGGCCGTCCCCGTCGGATTGCTTGACGACCCAGGCCATCAGCAGCAGCAGCCTTGGATGCTGGATCTGGCGTTGCGCGGCGGCCATCTGGCAATCATCGGGGCACCGCAATCCGGGCGTTCCACATTTTTGCGGACGATAGCCGCGTCGTTGGCGTTGACGCACACACCCAAGCAGGTGTCGATCTACGGCATCGACTTGACCGGCGGTGGCCTTGACCGCATTGAGGGGTTCCCCCATGTCGGCGGCGTCGCCACGCGTTCTGACAAACCCAAACTTTCCAGACTGTTCGAAGAACTCCACGCCATGATCAATCAGCGTGAGACGATCTTCCGCAACTACCACATCGATTCCCCGTCAGCGCTGCGGGTGGCGCACGCCAAGGGGCTGATCCGCGAACTGGTGGCCCCCGATGTTGTCATCCTCGTCGACGGGGTGGACCCAATCCGAAATGAGTTCAGCGAACTGGACGAATCGTTCACGGAGCTGGTCCAGCGCGGCGGCGCCTTCGGCATCCACATCATCGCGGCGCTGACGAGGTGGAACGAAGTTCGGGCCGCCTTGCAGCCGTTGTTCGGCCAAAAGTTCGAACTTCGTCTCAATGACCCATCCGAATCAATCATTCAACGCGCCGCTGCCCAAGCCTTGAAAGCGTCCAGCCCCGGCCGAGTCCTGACCCAGGACCTGCTGTATGGCCAGATCGCGCTGCCGGTTCTTGACGAAGTCGATGACGACACCACCATCGGTGACGAACTCGCCGCCCTTGCCCAACGGTCCGCCGAATCTTGGTCCGGCCCGTCCGCCGCCCCCATCCGGTTGCTGCCTGACAACCTCGACCCGGCGGACCTGCCCGACGAATTCGACGACCCAGACCAGGTGCCTTTCGGCATCGGGCAAGACACGTTCCAAACCGCCTACTTCGACCCGGCCACCGATTTGCATCTGCTTGTCTTCGGCGACACGAAATGCGGCAAGACCACGCTGCTGCGGGGCCTGGCCCACCAGCTGGTCAAACGGCGCACGCCCGACGAACTTGTCTTCGCTGTCATCGACCCGCGCAACAGTCTCGCCGGCAGCATTCCCGAAGACTATCTGGGCGGCAAAGCCGCCACCGCCAACGACGCGCTCGCGCTGAGCACTGCGATCGCCGCCGAACTTGACAAGCGAAAAGCCCAAACCGGGGCGAGTTACCCCCAGGTTGTTGTCCTCGTTGACGACTATGACATCATCGCCGCGGGCGGCACCCAGCCGCTGCAGCCACTCATCGCCTACCTGCCGTCAGCCCGTGATCTTCACCTGTCCGTCATCATGACGCGTCCCGTCACCGGTGCTGCGCGGGGCCTTTTCGACCCGGCCATCCAAGCGATTCGTGATACAGGCGGCTCTGGCCTGATCATGAACGGCGAACGCTCGGAGGGCGCGATCTTCCCCAAGGTGTACCCCGAGCAGTTCCCGCCAGGACGGGGCAAGTTCGTCAGACGCGGAACCAGGCCCAGAATCGTCCAAGTAGCCAACTTTGCACAGGAGGGCACCCATGCCTCGTGACATCGTCATCCTCAGCCCGATACAGCCCGATGCTGCCGATCTGAGCCATGTCGCCGCCAAAATCGACGCAACCTTGCGGGCCAGCGATCTCGCCAACGGCGCAATCACTCAGCTTCTGACCGCTGACGGGCAGGCCGTTCTCACGGTCACCCTCAACGCAGCAAGCCATGTCAAA
>WRFI01000067.1 GCA_009778875.1 Propionibacteriaceae bacterium
ACTTGTTCGGGTTCTTACCCGTTGACGCAGGCCGATATCGATGCCGGCACCGTGACGAACACCGCTACCGGGGTTGGTTTCGATCCTGATGGCACCAGGGTGTCCGATGATGGCCAGGTGACAACTGACTTGACCGTCACGCCCGGTTATGGCCCTGGCATGGGTGTTGTCAAGACGGCCGACACGTCTGGTTTGTCTGACCCGGTTCAGGTTGGTGATCGGATTGTTTACACGATCACCGCCACGAATACCGGCAACTTGACGCTGACTGGCGTGACCGTCACCGACAATCTGTTGGGCGGGGACATCACCTCGTCTTGTGATTGGCCCGCCACGGCCGGCACGTTGTTGCCGGGTCAGGCCGCTACCTGCACGTTGACGTATCTGGTCGCCCAGACCGATGTTGATGCTGGTGGTGTGACGAACACGGCCACCGCGACGGGTATCCCGCCGTCGACACCGGCCAATCCGGATCCGGACCCGACCCCCGGTGATGACACCATCACCACGGATTTGGGTTCGGCGCCTGGGTTGACGGTCACGAAGACGGACGACGTTTCCGGGTTTGGTGTTCCGGTGATGGCCGGTGATCGGATCGGTTACACGATCACGGCCAAGAACTCCGGCAACGTGTCGCTGACCGGTGTGACGGTCACCGATGCTCTGCTGGGCGGGGATGTCACCTCGTCCTGCAACTGGCCCGGCACGGCTGGCGCGCTGGTTCCGGGTGAAAAGGCCACCTGCTCAGGGTCCTACACCTTGACCCAGGCCGACATCGACGCCGGTACCGTGTCGAACACGGCCACCGGGGTTGGCTACGATCCTGATGGCACCAGGGTGTCCGATGATGGTCGGGTGATAACCGACTTGACCGCCACACCTGGCTATGGCCCTGGCTTGGGTGTCGTCAAGACGGCTGACAAGTCTGGTTTGTCTGATCCGGCGCAGGTTGGTGACCCGATCGTTTACACGATCACCGCCACGAATACCGGCAATCTGACGTTGACCGGTGTGACCGTCAGGGACAATCTGCTGGGCGGGGATATCACCTCGTCTTGCACCTGGCCTGTCACGGCTGGCACGTTGTTGCCGGGTCAGTCTGCCGTCTGCACGGTGACCTATCTGATCACTCAGGCTGATATCGATGCGGGTGGTGTGACAAACACCGCCACCGCAACCGGTCTCCCGCCGTCGACACCGGGCAACCCGGATCCGGACCCGACCCCTGGTGATGACACCATCACCACTGATCTGCCGTCCGCGGCGTCGATCAGCTTGACGAAGACGGGCAGTGTGACCACTGATCCGGTGCACGCCGGCGATACGGTCAGGTTCCAGTTCCGGGCGACCAACGACGGCAATGTGACGTTGACGGGCGTGACGGTTACTGACCACCTGGCTGGTGTTTCGTCCGTCAGCTACACATGGCCCGATGCTGCCAAGCCGGGCGTGCTGGAGCCTGGCGAGACGGCGACGGGCGTGGCGACCTACACGGTGCGCCAGGCCGACATTGATGCCGGGCGTGTTCACAACACGGCAACGGTCACCGGCACCCCGCCGAGCGGCCCAGACGTCTCCGGCAACGGTGACACGGATGTGACCGTCACCTCTGCCGGCGCGTTGACTGTGCACAAGAGCGCCAGTGACGTCAACGGCCACCCGATCACGGTGCTGGTTGTCGGCAACACTGTTTACTACCACTTCGTGGTGACCAACACTGGCAATGTGACGCTGAACGGCATCAGCATCGATGAAACCGACTTCACCGGTACTGGCACCATGTCGTCCGTCACCTGCACGGCTGACACGCTGGCCCCAGGCGATTCGACTACCTGTGACGCCACGTACGTCATCACCCAGGCGGATGTTGATGCCGGTACCGTGACCAACACGGCCACGGCCGGCGGCACACCGCCGGATGCCACCGACCCGCCGGTGGACTCACCGCCGGACACCGTCACGGTGCCGTCCGACTTGCTGCCGAGCCTGTCTCTTCACAAGACGGGCGCGCTGGCCGCTGGTGCCACCGGCATGGCCGGTGACGTCGTCGAGTACACGTTCACAGTGACGAACACCGGTAACATCACGGTGCGGAACATCTCGATCAGCGATCAGATGGCTGGCTTGTCCAACGTCACCTACAACTGGCCGGGCGCCGACGGCATGTTGACGCCGGGTCAGCAGATGACGGCCACGGCCACCTACACCTTGACGCAGAGTGACGTCGACGCCGGCGGAGTGCACAATGCCGCTGTCGTCACCGATACGCCAGGCAGCTGCACCGCTCCGGCGACCTGTGACGGCGACTCCACCGATGTGCTGGTGACATCCCAGCCGTCGCTGGATCTGATCAAGACAGCCACCTTCAATGGTGGCCCGGCCGTCGACATGCATGCTGGCGACGTCGTCGACTACAAGATCAAGGTGACGAACTCTGGCAATGTGACACTGTCGGGGGTCAATATCATTGAGCAGCAGTTCACCGGCTCAGGCCAGTTGTCTGCCATCACCTGCCCGGCCAACGCGCTGGTGCCGGGTGGCTTCATGTACTGCACCGCCAAATACACGGTGGCCCAAGACGATGTCGATGTCGAGGAGGTGAGCAGCACCTCCGTCGCTCAAGGCACACCGCCAGCGGTGCAGACCGACCCCGCCACCGGAAACCTGGTGCTGGGTGACTGCCCGACTTGCATCATGACGGCCCAGCCGCCGGTCACCTCGAATCCTGGTACGGCGACTGCCACCATGGACGCGAGCCCGGCCCTGAGCCTGCTGACGACGGCCAATGTGTCGACATTCACCGCCGGAACGGTTGTCACCTACTCCTTCAATGTCACCAACACCGGAGGCGAGACGATTTCCAATGAAGAGGTTCTTGAAGACGCCTTCACCGGTACCGGTCATCTGAGCGGCGTCCACTGCCCGCCTGGATCGCTGGCACCAGGCCAGGTGGTGGTATGCACCGCAACGTACACGGCCACCCCGGCCGATGTGGCGGCGGGCACGCTGAGCATTATGGCGACAGCATTCGGTGATCCGCCAAGCCATGGCGGAATCACACCAAGCAAAACCCATTCGACACCCTCTGGGGTGACGATTCGGGCTGCGATAGTGGTAGTCCAAACTGGTGGTACTCCCGTGGCAAGCGCTGGGGCGGCGCTACCTCTGGGGTTGGCCACCGCTGGCCTGCTGATTCTGGGTGCGAGGCTCCTACTCGCGCTGAGGACGAAGCAGAGCCGGCGGCAGATGCCTCGCCAGTAAGGCTACCGCTCGCGAGCCGGGCTGGCTTGCTGACGCGATCCCCTCTCTCCCTGGGATTGTGCAGGCAGGTCAGCCCGGTTCCTTTTTCCACCCTTTGGTTGGCGTTGCTCTTGACATTTTCGCCACGGCAATGGCATTGTTAAGTACGCGAAACGGCCTTGTTGGTGCGCCATTTATTACTTGTCGTTCCTGCTGGGCGGAACCAGTGAAAGGGTTGAAATGCCTAACGTCAATATTACCTATGATGAAATGCAGCAGGCAGCGGTCAAGTTGGAGACGGGCGAGTCTGACATGAATGCTTCATTGCCAACCTTGTGCAAAGCGGGTTTGTGACGGATTCCGCGTCGGTGTCGTTCAACGACGCGTTCCTCAAGTTCAAAACGAGCACCAGCACCGCGTTGGAGGCACTGTCGAGCATGGCGAGCTACCTGCGTACAGCAGCCGGGAGGTATGCAGACGTAGATCAAAGCCTGACGGTCTCTAGCTAAGCCGGCGGATCCCGGGTGGATCTCCCTCGTGTCCGGAACATGGTCATGAGACGCCTTTGGCTGCTTGATCGTCTTGCCTGAAGTTGAAGTGGCGTTTGTCCGGTGATGATGTCCTGCACGCCAAGGCCCGCGTCGGCGGGTGACGGGCAGGTTCGGTCGGTGTCCCGCAAATTCCATGAACCCACTGCCCGCGACGTGGCAATCGGTCAGCCGTGGCGGTCCCCACATGCGGTTTCTGCCTCAACGGTTGGGTGTCTCGTCGGGTATTGGGAGTTGTACTGTCCAGTATTTGCCGGCGTCGACGTAGAGGCCTCGCCCGGGGGGATAGTCGGCACGTTTTACTCGTGGGAAGCTGACTCGGAAAATGGAGTCACCGTCGGTACTGTCTGGTTGCAGGACGATGCCGCGCCGGCTGTTGCGAATTTCGGACACTATGGGCCAGGATGAGCTCCAGCCAGCCGTGTCGGTTTCGCCGATTATCAGGTGCCCATTGCGGCGGGCGAGTTTTATCATGTCCGTTATGGCTTGGTCGGCTGGTGAGCCGATGAGCTCCGTGACCCCTTCGATCATGATGGCGGCCCCGGCGGTGTTTTCGGATGCATTTTGCAGTCCGGGGGTGATTTCGGTGATCAGGGCGAGCATGTTGTCTGGGTCGGTGGCGGCCTTCGTCCAAACGGACTCGCGCCAAACAATCGAACGTTTGGGGCCGAAGTAATACATGGGCAGGTCGGGCTTCCATCGGCGCAGGGTTTGTGCGAGGCTTCGCAGAGTGGTGGTGCGTCCTGAGCCTGGCATTCCTGACACGATGAAGGTACCTTGCGGGTTGAAGCCGATGGGGGCCAGGGTTGTGTCTTCCAGCCCGATGGTTGGGCGTCCTGCCGTGGTGGCGGGTAGTTCGCGGATAGTGACGTGATTCGTGAGTCGTTTGATGGGCTCGGCCAGCGGAGTGCGCTGTTGGACGAGTTGGGCGGCCACGGCGTCAATGGCGGCGGCTTGGTTAGCAGTGCTAGGAGACCCGGATGGCACCGCGATCTGGATTTCGTTGGTTTCTCCGGCAAACACGCCGCGTCCTGGCGGGGAATCGGCGTCGAGAATGTCCTTCGCGACGCCGAGACCGAGGTAGGCGTTTTCGTCAGCTTGCCGGAGAATGAGTCGGCGTTGGATGCTGGCGGCCATGGCCGATGGTATGGCGCCCGAGCGGTCCGCGGTTAGGGCCACATGAACGCCAACGGATCGTCCTTCAGCCAGCAGGCGGGCCAGGATGCTCATGTATTGTGCCCGCCCGGGTTGCGTCTCGTAGGCTTCACGGAACGCTGGGAACCCGTCAACAAGCAGCAATATCCGGGGGTCGCGTGTGTCGCCGGTAGCGGCCTGGTACTGGGTGAGCGACGAGGTTCGGGTGGCAGCATAGCGGGGTGTGCGTTCGTCAAGCATTCCAGCCAGTTTGGTGAGAAGACGAGCGACACGTTCATGGTCGGAGCCGTCAATGATGTCACCCACGATTGGTAAGGGGGAGAGCATGGCTAGTCCGGCCGCGCGGAAATCCAGGCCGTACACCTCGGTGCGGGACAGATGTGCTTGAATGGCGGCGCCGACCGCCAGTGTACGAAGGACGGCTGATTTGCCTGACCCGCCGGTTCCAAATACTGCCAGCGGCCCGTCTCGCTCCGGGTCGTATGAGTGCAGGTGCTGTGCTTGGTTGGCCGGGTCGTCGATCATGCCAAGGACGAGGCGCTGCCCAACAGCTGAGGGCGATGGTTGGGCGATCATTTGGCGCGTCAACTCTGCCAGGTCAAAAGTCGATGGCAGGTCGGGTAGCCAAGGTTTGCGGGGTTCCTCCATCGACTGGCTGACGGCGGCCCGGCAGATGACTTTCGTTATTCGAGCGATATCAGTGGGGCCCTCCTCCGCGTGGGTTGGTGCGGCCTGGGGCAGGGGGGGGATCTCCCACGCCTGGCCGGGCCCAAATGTCAAGGTCTCAACGTCCACGCGGGTGGGTTCGGGCTGGTTGGAGGTGTGGCCGCCGGCGTATCCGGCTTGGAACAGTGCGATCCGGCCCGGGCCAGTGCGGACGGCGCCACGCCCGGGGACGCGGGGATCAAACTCGGCGGCCAGTTTTGTGCCGATGACGTCAGTTGAGTCGGCCTCGTCGGCCACGCGCAAGGCAATGCGCAGGTTGGTGTTGGCCCGCAGGTTTTCTTTGATCACACCAGCCGGGCGTTGTGTTGCCAGGATCAAGTGAAGACCCAGCGAGCGTCCCCGTTGGGCCACATCGACTACGCCGTCAACGAATTCTGGGACCTCTTTGACCAGGGCGGCGAACTCGTCGACAACGATGACCAGTGACGGCGGGCAGTCTGGGTCGCCGGTCCGCTCAAGCGCGATTAGGTCTTTGGCTTTCTTTTGGTTGAGTAGGTGCTCGCGGTAGCGCAACTCGGCGCGCAGACTGGTCAGGGCACGCCGCACCAAGTGGGGTGTCAGATCGGTCACCAGCCCAACCGTGTGGGGCAGCTGTACGCAGTCGGCGAACGCGGCACCGCCCTTGTAGTCGACAAATAGGAATGTCACGCGCCGGGGGCTGTGAGCGCTGGCCAAACCAAGTATCCAGGACTGCAGAAACTCAGACTTGCCCGCCCCGGTTGTGCCACCGACCAGGGCGTGGGGTCCCTGGCTGCGCAGATCGAGCACGAACTCGCCTTGTGTGCCCTGCCCAATTAGGGCTCGCAGGGTCGTGTTTGCCCTTTTGGTCGAGGCGTTCTTCAGTGATCCGTCCTCACGCCAGCGGTCAACTACAACGTCAGGGTTCTCGGCCAACTCAGGCCCGGCCAAAGTCAGATAGGACACCGAACGGGGCAGGTCTGACTGGTCGACGCCGGGCGCCCCGGCATCGGTAATGGGCGCCAACCGGCGGGCCAGATGGTCGGCTGCCTGTAAGGCGAGTGGCTCAATTCTGGTCAGGTCGACGACTTGCTCATTGTCGACAAAACCGGCCGTGGACGTGCGGGCGAGATTGTAAGCGACGAAAGTGCGGCAGGCGGTCGGTAGTTCGTCTTGCCGCTCTGCGAGCCACACTATATGCACGCCAACCGCCGGTCCGGCCTTCGCCAAGGCTACCAGGCGACCCCTCTCGATTGGGGAGTCGTTCTCGACGAGCAGCACGACGGTCGGCTGATGCACCATGCCGTGCTCGCCAGCGGCGGCGCGATCGGCGATGAGTTCCTCAATACCGGACACCAGCGTCGAGACCGCTCCCGGACTGTTCGCCAGGTGTGTCCCAGTCAAGGGCGAGTGGATTGAACTGGTGTGGGGCAGCCACATCAACCAGTCCCAGCGGGGTGAGGACACGGCCGACGCAATAGCGCACAGTACTAACTCGGCCGGAGAATGTAGGATGGCGATCTGGGCCAGGAGGTTCCGAGCGAGTGGATCAAGCCAATCGCGGGGGCCGGCCAAACCAAGATCGCCGCAATCACGCAGGCAGGCCGTGATTGGCACATCCATCGCATGGGACGCGTCTGACTGCAACGCGAGTAACGCTTTCCAGGAGCCGGCTGTGGCTTGCCCCCGGCTCGGCAATTCCACAGTGTGGCGGGACGCAGCGGTGCCGTACCCCAAATTGAGGCGAAGAAAATCGTCATCTTCTGGGCGGCGACTCCACAGGTCAGGCGTCAACCCGTACGCGGCTTCGAGCAGTGTGGCCAACGACGGTGTTTCAGCGCATCGAGCCGTCTGCTCCTCAGCCAGTGCTTTCGTCATGTCTTCGGCAAGCTGGGTCATCCCTTCGTCAAACTGGGCGGTGGCATCAGCGGAGGTCTTTTTGCCAGTGTAACGGTGATCGAGCCAGGTTCCCACGGCGATGATGGGGCTCAGGGCGACGAAAATGATGCTGAGGGGATTGTGCGTCATCAAGAACATGGCCACACCCATCACGAGGGGCGCGGCCATGGCGATCAGCGGGAAGCGGTTAGGTGTTGGCGGTGAAGGCGGCTGCGGTGGCTGGAAGGATCGTCCGGCATAGGGGATGCGCACGACTGGCGAGCGATTGAAGTCCAGGCTTGCCACACCTCCGGATGAGGTGAACGGGGTATCGGCGAGTTCAACAACCAGCCTGGTTTCGCCGACAACCAGCACATCCCGTGGCCCCAGCGTCGCACGATCAACCAGTGTGTCACCCACAATCACGCCATTGGATGAGCTCAGGTCAGTAACTTCAACCGCATTTCCGCTCACGGTCAAGCGTGCGTGCCGCCTCGACACCTGGCCGTCATCCAACACGATGTCGCACGTCTGGTCGCGCCCGATCGACTGTGGGCCTGCCCGCAGCGGGAAAGCGTGCCCGGCACCGGGTCCAGATATCACTCTCAGCCAGCCGATCGCCGCGCTGCTGCCACCCGTTCCTGTGGGCTGGTCGGGGAGCACTCGTACCCTCTGCCCGGAGCAAAGTGGCGTCTCTGTCAGCAGCGAGCGGGGCTGCAAGGTGGTCACTTCCGCCCCATGCTCGGTCACGATCTGCAAAGTGACCGGGGTTGCCAGGTTTGCTGGAACCCCAGTCATTCCGGCTTCGATGGTGGCCGCGACGTCCGCTATGGTCGCCGTGCCTTCCGCCGTTACAGTCACCGGCAACCAGACATGGTCGCGTGATTCAACATCCAACTTGACCTTCATGTGACCACGCCCTCAGGGATAATGGGACTCTCTTCCGTCACGCCTTAGGCCGCATGGCGCGGTTCCGCGGACCTGACGACCTAACCAACTCTACTTGAGGCCGGAGGGGGCGCATGAACGGGCGACGCCCGTCCGCAGCCACGGCGTCGGTGCCGACGCACGCCTGTGGCGTGTGATGTCTGTTTGACAAGGTATTGTGCTGGGGTTTAGTCTTGTTTTGAGGCGGATTGGAGGCGCGCTGTGGGCGATCTGGTTAGTGATCGGGTTGTGGCGGATGGGTACGCGCGGGATGGTTCTGGGGTTGATTTTTCTGGGGCTTCGCCGGTTCCGTATCCGTTGGTGAGCACTGTTTCTGCGATGTCGGAAGGGGCAAGTTTGGGGAACAGTTATCAGGCCACGTTCGACAGCCT
>WRFI01000068.1 GCA_009778875.1 Propionibacteriaceae bacterium
GAGCAAGCTCGTCTGCGCTCACTGCTCCTCGGTGTGGCGGCGGAGCCGACGGGGTGGTCTTCCAAGCGTGTGCAGAAACGTGACCAACCACCCCGTCAGTCGCTTCGCGACTGCCACCCCTCCGCAGAGGGGAATTTTCCGTGGCTCCGACGCTGCACCCCTCGCGAAACCACCCCGCCGGCTCCGCCGACACCCCTCCTAAGAGCCGGAATTCTCGGTGGTCCCCGGGGGCTATGCTGTACTGACTGTGTTGCAGCGAGTGCCACACAGGAAACCTAAGGAGTCAACATGTCATTTGAAGGCAAAGTCGCCGTTGTTACCGGCGCTGGTTCGGGTATCGGTGAGGCGGTCGCGCGCGCGCTGGCCGCCGAGGGTGTAAAGGTCGTCGTTGCCGATTTCAACGCGACAACAGGCGAGAAGGTCGCCCAAGATATCGGCGGAGCGTTCTGCCAAGTTGACGTTACCGACTCCGCACAGGTCAAGGCCATGGTCGATTTCGCCGTGGCGAAGTACGGACGCCTTGACTACGCCGTCAACAATGCCGGCATCTCCGGCCCCCAGGACGCCATCGTCAACATTTCGGAGGACGACTACCTGAAGCTCATCGCCGTCAACCAGCACAGCGTGTTCTACGGCATGAAGTACGAAATCCCCGAGATCTTGAAGACGAAAGGCGCCATCGTCAACATATCGTCCATCCTTGGGCTGGTGGCTGAGCGTCTGGCCATCTGCTATGTGGCAGCCAAGCATGCTGTGGCCGGAATGACGAAGGCGGCGGGCGTCTACTATGCGCCCGAGGGTATCCGCATCAATTCGGTGCACCCCGGCTTCATCGACACGCCACTGCTGGCGGGCCTGCCGGACGAGGTCATGAACCCCATCGTTTCCGCGCATCCCATCGGCCGGCTGGGCAAGGCCGAAGAGGTAGCGAACGTCGTGGTGTTCCTGCTGTCCGACAAGGCAAGCAACGTGGTCGGCTCGCAGTACGTGGTGGACGGCGGCTACACCTCGGTCTAGTGGCGGTTCCATTCCCCTCTGCGGAGGGGTGTCGGCGGAGCCGACGGGGTGGTCCTCCAAGCGTGTGCAGAAAGGTAACCAACCACCCCGTCAGTCGCTTCGCGACTGCCACACCGAGGAGCAGTGAGCGCAGACGAGCTTGCTCGTATGCCGAACGCGACGAAGGTGTAACAGGGAGCGTAGCGACCGAGTACCCCTCCCCAGAGGGGAATTTTCCGTGGCCCATTCCACTCCTTAGCTAAGGAGGGAATTTTGTGCTTCCGACCGGATTCGAACCGGCACTGTACCGAGTTTAAGTCGGCTGCCTCTGCCGTTGGGCTACGGAAGCTGGGGTGAACCACCGCGACGCAGAAGGTCTAGCGCCGCCCCGTCCAGAATATCGGTTTCGCGCACCAACATGTCATTTTTTACGCGCTGAGCCACCTCGTCGCAGATCAGCGCGCCCGCGCAGATGACCTCGGCGCGCATCGGCTCCAGGAACGGGTAGCGCGCCCGCACTAACTCCACCGGCGACGTCAGCAGCTCCCCCGCCAGTTGGCTGATCTCGCCGGTTGTCAGGGACGAATTGTGCACCCGCATCGAGTCGTACGTCACCAGCCCCTGGGCCATCGCCGACAGTGACGTGTTGGTGCCCGCCACGCCGATGAACGTCCCCACCCCGTCCAGCGGGACGTCTCCGCCGTCGACCAGCGAGGCGACGTAATCACGCGCCGCGGCGATCTGCCCCACCGTCGGCGGGTCGTCGTGCAGGAACCTCTCCCGCAGCCGGACGGAACCAACATCAAAGGACTGCGCCGATGCAACAGCCCCCGCCGCGTCGCCCCGGATCAACTCGGTCGAGCCGCCGCCGATGTCCATCACCACGACGGAGCCGCCCGGCACATTCCCGCCCGCCAGGGCCCCCAGGAACGACAGACGCGCCTCCTCACCGCCGCTGATGACCTCCGGATCGACCCCCACCCGGGCCTTCACGCCGGCGAAAAACTCGTCCCGATTGGTTGCGTCGCGGGCGGCGGACGTCGCCAAAAACCGCAAGCCGTCGAGCGGCCCGTGCTGTTCGATCAGGGCGGCGAACTCGTCCAGCGCCGCGAAAGTGCGCGCCAGTGCGTCGGGGTGGAAGCGGTGCGTCGCGTCCACACCCTGCCCAAGGCGGACGAACCGCAGCACCCGCACCAGGTCGGCCAGGTACGGGTCATGCCCCACCTGACCCGCCGAGGCGTCATCGGCGATCAGCAGGCGGACGGTGTTCGTGCCGCAATCGATGACTCCCACCCTCACGGCCGGCCCGCTTCCAAATCGTCCCCCAGGCAGGGCTGGCGCCAGAACTCGCCGATTGCCGCCAGGGCCTCGTCCCCAAGGGGGTTGACGCCCGGCCCGGCCGCCAGGGCGTGCCCGACCAGCGCGTGCAGGCACTTGACGCGGGACGGCATGCCGCCGGCGCTGTCAGTCGAGCGGGGCACGTCCGCCACCCCGAGAGACGCCGCCAACCTCGCCCGGTCGGCCAGATAGGCCGCATGGGCCGCCTCGTAGCGCACCCGCAGGTCGTCGTCGGTCGCCAGTCGCGCCGACATCGACGCCATGACGCCCGACGCCTCCAGCCGCGAGCAGGCCGCCACGGCGTTCGGGCACGTCAGATAGTAGGTCGTCGGGAAGGGTGTGCCGTCGGGCAATCTCGGTGCCGTCGCCGCCACGCCGGGACGCCCGCACGGGCATCGCCACGCCACACCGGCCACGGCCCTCGGCTCGCGGCCCAACTGGGCGGCGATGGCGACGAGGTCGTCACTGCTGGCGGGAGTTATGGGCACCCGTCCATTTTGCCATCTCCCTTAATTCCTCTCCTTAGGGTGGCAGGCCCGAAGGGGCTGACGGGGTGGTCGGTCACCTTCCCGCACACGCTCGGAGGACCACCCCGTCGGCTCCGCCGACACCCCTCCCCAGAGGGGAATTTTCCGTGGCCACCTTCCCGCACACGCTCGGAAGACCACCCCGGCGGCTCCGCCGCCACCCCTCCTAAGGAGGGGAATTTTCCGTGGCTCCGCCGGTTGACATGGCGGGCGGAACGCCGGTTCGAGCTGGCGACGGCGCAGACGCCTGCCCAGGCCGGGTGGCCACTTGATTATGCGTCGAGTACGGCGTCTGTGCGCTCGGGCCGGCTGGAGCCCGCCGTGTCAACCACCCCGTCGGCTCCGCCGCCACCCCTCCCCAGAGGGGAATTTTCCGTGGCCACCTTCCCACACACGCTCACAAGACCACCCCGTCGGCTCCGCCGCCACCCCTCCCCAGAGGGGAATTGAGGACCACCCCGTCGGCTCCGCCGCCACCCCTCAATTATTGGCGGCGGTCCATCGCCGTGCCGATCAGCTCGCCTATGCCCGCTATCGCCACCATTATGGCCCCGACTCCGGCCATGAAACAGACCCCCACAAGCGGTAACGTCGCCCACGGGGCGGAGGCCAACCACCGGCTCAGGTCGGCGTTCATCGCCGCGCTCCTGATGCCGTAGTACACCACCGGCGCCGCCAGGATGACGCAGAACACCACCACGCCGGCAATCCGTCCAAGGCGGGCGACCGTCCAGTCGAGCACCAGGCGGCGGACCATGGCGACGGCGACGGCCCCACACAGCACACTGCCGGCCAGGCAGACGATGCCCAGCCACACCCCGCTGGTCGTCAGCGGGACCGTCATCGTCAAGGCGCCCACACCGACGCCCACCGCCAGCCAGATCACCGCCAACATCCACGCCCGCCCGGCGCTGCGGGCCTTGCCCAACAGCATCGGCAAGGCCGCCTCGCCCTGGGGTGTGGCAGCCAGCTTCGGGAACAGTTCGGGCATCAGGTGGGCGAGTCGGTCGGCGAGTCGGAGGGTGACGGCGGAGCGGTCGGCGTCGTGTCGACCGTGATCGTCGGCTCGTCCGAAGGGGTCGGTTGATCCACGGGCGCCGGGTTGTCGGCGGCCGCGGCGGAACCGAGCAGGCGATCCCACCAGCGCTGCTGCCCGTCGGCCGCCGGCTCGCTGCCTGACGCGTCGATGTTGGCGGCCGGGCTCAGCGGTTTGCCGTCCGGGCCGATCACCTGGAAGCCGACCTCGCCGGGCACCACCCAGCCGAGCCTGGCCCTGGCCTGCGCCATCACATAGGCGGGATCTTGCCAGCGCATCAACTCGTCCTGCAGGTCGCTGATAGTCTGCTGATTGTCAGTGATCTCGGCGCGCGTGGCCGCCAGCTGCGACTGTTGGTTGAAGTAGACGCGCAGGCTCGACGCGTAGCTGATGAACAGCACCACCACCACCGCGACCAGCGCGATGAGACGCCAGGTGAACCGGAAACTTCTCTGGGTGGCCGCCGCGACAGCCTGCGCCACTCGGCCTGAATCCTCGATCCCGTCGGGCAGGTTGGCCCGCCCGACCCGGGCTTGGCTGGCGCGTTCACGGGGACGGGCGGACGTCCGCGCCGACGGCGTACTGGTCGACGGCGTTCCGCTGGGCGGGGCAGGAAGCCTGCCGGACGGGGAAGCCATACCTCAATGCTACGCGGTCAACCGGTCACGGCCAGGGACGCGATGGCCGCGTCCACCTTCGCCCCTCGGGCGGTGTCGCCGATCGAATAGGACGAGAAGAAGATGCCCAGATGATCCTTGTCACCGCCCAGGTCGACGACGATGATGTCGCAGACGTCGCCTTCAACCTGCTGCCCGCTGACATAGATGTCCGACTCGATGCGCCAGGCGGCGTGCCCGGAAATCGATATCTGCTCGCCCGGGATGATGTCGTCCCGTCCCGTGAAATCGATGTAGTAACCGGACGACGCGAAACACTCCATGAGTTGCTCGGCGGACGTCGAGATCTCCACGAAACCGTCCGCGTTGCTCAGCAGGCCGACGGCGATGTTGCTCATCCAGCCGTAATAAACCTCGTCGGTTTGGGCGTGCAGGTCATAGATGGGCGCAAGCCACATCGAATCCGCCATCCACCCGCTGATGGTGTTGACGGTCAAGGTGTCGGCCGTCAGCTTGCCGGACACCTGTTTGGTGGTTGCGGTGTTCGTCGCCACCGGACAGCCGATCATTTGCCCGCCGCTCTGGATGGGCGGCGGGGTGGGCGTCGGCGTGCTCGTCTCGTCCCAGGCGCTGACGGTGGGCGTCGACGAGTTGCTGTCCTCCTGGGCCGGGTGCCCTCCCACGATTCCCCCGGTGCCGCGCAGCACCAGTGCCACCACGACGACGGTGACGACCGCCAACACCCCCAGAGCGATCAGCCACGTCAAGTTCCCGGCGCCACCGGATTTGATGGGTGCGGCCGCCTTCGGCGGCGGTGCGCTGGCCGGGTCGGTGGTCGTCTGCTCGGACCACTCCGTCCCGTCCCAATAGCGGAAGCGTCCCCGCACCCCGCTGGGATCTGGGTACCAACCGTTTGCCGCCACACGGCAATTCTATCCGGAGACGGGGCGGCGTTCGGACCGGGTTCACTTGTTCAAACCGACCTCACAGCTACACCCGATAGAATTGATGGCGTGCCGTCAACCCGTCCCGCCAAGCGACCGCCGACGCCGCACCCCAGCGGCGCCACGCCGCCACCCTGGCCCGAGGGTAGCGTGCCGGCCCACATCGCCATCGTCATGGACGGCAACGGGCGGTGGGCCAAGCAGCGCGGGCTGCCCCGCACCGAAGGGCACCGGGCGGGCGAGGACGTCTTGTTCGATGTCATTGAGGGCGCCATTGAGGCGCAGGTCAGGTACCTGTCCGTCTATGCCTTTTCGACGGAAAACTGGCGCCGCAGCCCCGACGAGGTGCGCTTCCTGATGGGCTACAGCCGCGACGTCATCCACCGCCGCCGCGACCAACTGGACGCTCTGGGCGTCCGCGTCCATTGGGCTGGACGGCGCCCGCGGCTGTGGAAGTCCGTCATCGACGAGCTTGAGGTGGCCGAGGCCCAGACCCGCGACAACACCACACTTGACCTGCAGTTTTGCATCAATTACGGGGCGCGGGCCGAGATCGTCGACGCCGCCCGCGCCCTGGCCCGCGCCGCCGCCGATGGCAAGATCAACCCGGATCACATCAGCGAAAAGACCTTCGCCGCCCACCTGGACGAGCCCAGCTTCCCGGACGTCGACCTGTTTATCCGCACGTCCGGCGAGCAGCGGATCTCGAACTTCCTGCTGTGGCAATCCGCCTATGCCGAGTTTGTCTTCCTGGACAAGCTGTGGCCGGACGTCGACCGCCGCGACCTCTGGGACGCCATCAGCACCTACCTGCAGCGAAACCGCCGCTTCGGCACCGCCTGATTGGCGCCCCTCACAATAATTGTCAGTGGGCCGTGCCAGACTTTTATGCATGAGCATTTGGGCATTTGTGGCACTGGTCATCGGGCTGGCTGCGGGTGGCGTCGCGGGGCTGCTGATCGGACGGTCGGGCACGTCGGCGACGACGGCCCGGCAGGCGGCTGACGTCGAGCGGATGCGGGCCGACATGGCCCAGGCAAGGGGTGACGCCTCCCAGGCCCGGGCCGAACTGTCCACAGCGCAAGCCGGTGCGGCCGAGGCCCGTCAGGCCGCCGCCGAGGCGCGCACCGAGGCTGAAGCAGCCAAGGGACGCCTGGCCGAAGCCCAGGCCGCCACCGCCGCCGCGGCCGCGCAGCGCGACGCCGCCGTGGCCCGAGTGGCCGACGGCGCCAAGGATCGCGAGGCGTTGGTCGACCAGTTCAAGGCGCTGTCGGCCGACACGCTGGCTGTGCAGGGCAAGCAGGCCGAAGCCACCGCGCAGGAACGCCTTCAGCGCACCGAGGCGCTGATGGTGCCCGTCACCCAGAACCTCGCGGCCCTGCAGGAGCGCCTGACGCAGGTCGAGAAGGAGCGCGCCTCGATCGCGGCCGAGCTGCGCCAGCAGGTGAACACCGTGGTCAGCACGTCGGAAAACCTGCGCCGCGAGACGTCCGGCCTGGCGACGGCCCTGCGCAAACCCCAGGTGCGCGGTGCCTGGGGCGAGACCCAGCTCCGACGGGTCGTCGAAATCGCCGGCATGGTCGATCACGTCGATTTCGCCGAGCAGCAGACCACCCTGACCAGCGCCGATTCCGTCGCCCGTCCCGACATGAAGGTGATGCTGGGCGAGGGCAAGTTCTGCTACGTCGACTCCAAGGTGCCGCTGTCGGCCTTCCTGGACGCGCAGGATTCCGAGGACGAGACGGAGCGCACCGCCAACATGGAAAAGTTCGCCGCCAACGTCCGCACCCACATCAACCAACTGTCGGACAAGACCTACTGGAAGGCCAACCTCGGCACCCCCGAGTTCGTCGCGCTGTTCATACCGTCGGAATCCCTGTACGCGGCGGCCCTGGCCCAGCAGCCCGATTTGATGGAATATGCCGGCGCGCGCAACATCGTCCTGACCAGCCCGACCAGCCTGATCGGCCTGCTACGGGCGGTGGCCTACGGGTGGAAGCAATCGCAGTTGGCCGACGCGGCCGCCGACATCGCCACCCTCGGACGCGAACTGTACGACCGGCTGTCGACGCTGGGCTCGCGGGTCGACGACCTGGGCAAATCGATCACCCGGGCCGTCAGCAACTACAACGAGATGGTCGGCTCGCTGGAGGGACGCGTGCTGGTGACCGCCCGCCGCATGGGCGAACTGCAAGGTTCCGCCAAAGCCCTGGCCGCACCGCGGCAGGTGGACAAAGCCCTTCGCACCATCAGCGCGCCCGAGTTGACGGCGTAAATTCCCCTCTGGGGGAGGGGTGTCGGCGGAGCCGACGGGGTGGTTAGGCGCGAAGCGCCAAAGGAGGGGCGGCGGAGCCGACGGGGTAAATTCCCCTCTGGGGAGGGGTGTCGGCGGAGCCGACGGGGTGGTTCCAAGCGTATGCGCGAACGTAACAAACCACCCCGTCAGTCGCTTCGCGACTGCCACCCCTCCCCGGAGGGGAATGGATTCGTCACCAGATTTTGACGCGCTGGTCGGGCGGCAGCCACATGCCGTCGCCCTCTTGCACGCCGAACGCCTCTTGGAATTGGGGCAGGTTCTTGGCCACCTGGTTGCAGCGATGCTCGGCGGGCGAGTGCGGGTCGACGGCCGCCAGCTGGCGGGCCATCTCGGGCCTGTCCTTGCCCTGCCACACCGCCGCCCAGTTCAGGAACAGGCGCTGCGCCGGCGTGCATCCGTCGATCGGGGTGTCGTCCCCCGCCAAACCGGCCGCCTCGCGGGCGATCGTCCACGCCAGGTAGGCGATGGACAGCCCGCCCAGGTCGCCGATGTTCTCGCCCAGCGTCAGCTTGCCGTTCAGGTGAACCTCGGGGGCGGCGGCCGGGCTCAACGCGTCATACTGGGCGACGAGCCTGGCCGTGCGGGCCTCGAAGGCGGTGCGATCGTCGGCCGTCCACCAGTCGCGCAGCGTCCCGGTGGCGTCGGTGGTCGAGCCCTGGTCGTCGAACCCGTGCCCGATCTCGTGCCCGATGACGCCGCCGATACCGCCGTAGTTGACGGCGTCGTCCGCCTGCGGGTTGAAGAACGGGGGCTGCAGAATTGCCGCCGGGAAGACGATCTCGTTGCGCAGCGGGTGGTAGTAGGCGTTGACGGTTTGCGGGTACATCTCCCACTCGTCGCGGTCGACGGGGCCCATCGCCTGGCCGGTGCGGTAGTCGAACTCGAAGCAGTTCGCCGCCATGACGTTGCC
>WRFI01000069.1 GCA_009778875.1 Propionibacteriaceae bacterium
CCGCCCAAACCCATCGTGGCTGCGCCGCGATGGACCGAACGTCCCCCTGCCGGACCCGGCTGGTGGTGGCGTTGGTGTGACTGTTTGCCGGGGAACCTGGCTTTCCGCGTTTCCCAAACTGCCTACCGCACCTGTGTCGGCGAACTGGTGGGGGTGTCGGTGGCAGTTAGGCTCGTTGCTGCTGCCAAAGGGGGAACGCAGTTTCCCAAACTGCCTGACCGCACAGAAAGTGGGGGTTTTCAAAAATGCTGTCGCCTGCCTGCCTGCTTGGGGTCCATGCTGCCAGGTGTGGAAGATACCCTGGGCGTGGCGGCGGTTGGCTGGTGCTGCCAGCCGATGGGGGGACCCCGGCCACTAACCGTGGTGCGGTAGGGGTGTTCGGCGGCAAGTCCCCCTGGGGGGGACGCGGCAGCAGGGGGCCCTGGAACACACCACCACAATCCCTGATCCTTCGGCGGGGTCAACACGAGGCTGGCCACACCGGGCAGGCCCACCGGCCGGTAAACTGGCAGGCGTGAGCCAACCGATACGTCCCTATCCGATTTCGCCGATGCGTCATGTGCCGGGCACGATTGTGCGTCCGTCATATGTGGGGGTCATGGGGCCGGAGCATTACGAGGGTTCGGATGTCCAAACACCTGAGGTGATTGAGGCCATGCGCGAGGCCGGGCGGGTTGCGGCCGATGCGTTGGCGGCCGCCGGGGCCGCTGTGGCGCCGGGCGTCACCACCGATCGACTGGACGCCATCGCCCACGAATACATGCTTGACAACGGTGCATACCCGGCCACGCTGGGCTATCGGGGCTTCCCGAAGTCGTGCTGCACGTCCGTCAACGAGGTCATCTGCCACGGCATCCCGGACGCCCGTCCGCTGGAGGACGGCGACATCGTCAAGATTGATGTGACCACCTACAAAAACGGCGTCCACGGTGACACCTGCGCGACGTTCCTGTGCGGCGAGGTGGACGAGGCGTCGCGTCTGCTGGCGCAGCGGACGAAAGAGGCCATGGAGCGCGGCATCAAGGCCGTCGCCCCCGGACGTCCGATCAGCGTCATCGGACGGGTGATCGAGGCCTATGCCAAGCGCTTCGGTTACGGTGTGGTGCGCGAATACACCGGACACGGCGTGCACACGGCGTTCCATTCGGGCCTGGTTATCCTGCATTACGACGAGCCGCGCCTCGACACCGTCATGGAGGTGGGCATGACGTTCACGATCGAGCCGATGCTGACCTTGGGCGATCCGTCGACCGTCCAATGGGACGACGGCTGGACGGTGTTGACGCGCGACGGCAGTCGCTGCGCCCAATTTGAGCAAACGTTGGTGGTCACCCCACTTGGCGCGCAGGTGCTGACAGTTCCGTCGAGCGCCTCAACCGTAAGGAACTTCAATGGCAAATGACGACTTGCATCCCGAAGCCGAGCCCTTCGGCAAAGGCTGGAGAATTCTGGCGGTGGCGGTTGTTGCGATTGTTGTCGTGGCGATCATCGTCATGGCGGTAGGCATCATCACCCATCAGTGAGCCCGCATTCAGGGCTCATTCACAGTTGCCTGCTAGCATTGATGCATCGCCCAGCCGAAGCTCCAAGAGAGTGAGCATCATGTCTGTACCGCCACAACCACCGTATGGCGCAGTGCCACCGCCGCAGTATCCACCAATGGGCCAACCGCAGTATCCACCGGTGGGCCAACCGCAGTATCCACCGATGGGCCAGCCGGCGTACCTGCCGATGGGTCAGCCCTACCCAAGCGGGCCCATGCCGCCAGCCAAGCGGGGGTTGCCGGGGGTGGTGAAGGCGCTGATCATCATCTTCGTCGTCATCGCCGTGGCGGTGGTGGCGATCGTGGTTGTCGGCAGCCGGGCGTTGTCGGGCACGGCCAAGGCAGACTACTACACAATTGGCAACGACCAGGTGCCGTCGGTGAAATTGGCTCTTGGTAGCCAGCCCAAGCTGGTGAGCACCGCCAAATCGACGTCTGGGTCTGTGATGACCAACACATACCAGTACCAGACGACCGGCGATCAAGGCCAAGACATGAGCGACTACGCCGCCTACCTGCATGACCATGATCACTTCCTGACCATCACCGACCTGGACTTTTCCGGCCCGACCGGCGCCGGCTCCCTGGCCCGCAACTCGGTCGACGGGGGCAGGATCGTGGTTGCCCAGTTGCAGTACGACACCACCGGGTACGTTGTCACCATCGTTCAGCAAACCGGCAGCGTCACACCTGCCACCCCGACGCCCGAACCGTCGGAATCAACCGCCACCCCGCCGGAGGATTCGTCGAATCCCTTCGCCTGGGTGCCGTCCGTCACCCCCGCCAGCGGTTGGTCCCTCAACCCCGACTATCTGGTTCCGGCCTGGTCGAAGGGGGACGCTGTGATGCTCATCATGATCGCCGATATCAGCGACATCACCATGAGTCCATTCGACTACACGCAGACCTTCTGCGACATGATTCAGGACAACCCCAACGCCGATGAAATCACCTCAGTTGGCCCGGCCACGGTAGGCGGCGGCTACGAGGCCTGGCAGTACAGCTATCTTGACACCAGCGATTCAACCCGTTACTGGTCGATCTACATCTTCGACGCCCCGGTGATGTACGACGTCGAGGTGTACCTGCCCGATGCGCAAGCCGATGCTTTGACGCCAGAGGTCTGGCAGATGCTGAACACATTCACCCTGAATCCGCCCAGGTAACGGCAATTCGCCCCTGTGGAGGGGCAGCGCAGCCGCCGGGGTGGTCTGCCGCCTTCCTGCCGACGCTCAGAATGAGGATGGTTAGCGCATTGCTGAAATGACTCTCGTCTTGCCCAAGTTGGCTTGGAGCGACCCGGTGGCAGGGTGACGTGGCTTGTCAGGGGCACATGGCGCAGTGTAGGTTTGAATCATGGCCAATGTGTTGGGTGTTGCGGATGGGCATTGGGACGGTTTGAGCCGGGTGTTGGCCGGGTTGGCCGATGAGTGCGGGCAGGTCCGTGAGAAATCATGAACTCTCCAACACACGACATTGGCGATCGCAGCTTGGCAAGGCGGCGATGGGTGTCGCTTCGCCGATGTTGGTTGGCGGCGATGGTGACGATGTTGTTGTTGATCGGCCTGGTTGGATGTTCCAGGGTGGGCGGTGACAAGGTGATTTACACGCCAAGCGAGACTGTAATTGAGGCGACCGCGTCCATACCGCCGGATGTGTTGGGCCAGGGACAACTGGTACGGGTTGAGGTAGGTGGTCAGTTGTGGGTGCACAACACCAGTATGCCTTTTGGGGGTGTGCGTCGGGATGCGGATCGGCAGCCGATAGCTTTGGTGTGGATCGATTCACACGATCCCGACAATCCGATCACCGAATACCCATTGCACTTAGGCGAGACTGTTGCGATCAACGATTATGCAACAGTGACGCTGGTTTCTTTCGACAAGGTTGGTGCTCGGGGGCAGGCGGTAACGTTTCTGTTCAAGGGCTAGGGCTGGGGGGCACGCTGGGACTGAGGCCAACAAGGGAGGCGAGGGTTGATGGCACGGTCTTGGCAGGGGAATCTGTCCATCAGCCGACCAGTTCGGGTTCCGGGCCCACCACCGTTTCGTGCTCGAACTTCTTGTAGGTGGTGTGAAGCAGTTGGTGGGCCAACTGCGAGTTGGGCTCGCCGTAGAAAGCCTCGTAGAGGCGCAGGATGTCGGGATTTTCCTGGCTCTTGCGCACCGTGGACGTCTGGTCGATGTCGAATAGGAAGCGTTGACGCTGGGCGAGCTCGTCCGGCACAGTCGGGGCTGGGTTGCCGGCGCCCGAGACGCAGCCACCGGGGCAGGCCATGATTTCGACGAAGTCGTAGCCGACGTCCTCACCCGCCAGGACGCGTTTGATCAGCGATTCGGCATTGCCCAGCCCGGAGATCACGGCAACGTTGACCGTCTGGCCGCCGGCGTCCACCGATGCCTGCTTGAAGTTCGTCTCGCCCTCCACGTCGTGGAAGTCCAGGTGATCGACCAGCGATTTGCCCGTCGTCTTTTCGACGGCCATACGCAGCGCTGCCTCGGCGACCCCGCCCGACGCGCCAAAAATGACGCCGGCCCCGGACACCCGCGAGTACGGCTCGTCGAACGACGCAGGCACGATGCCGGCCACGTCCACATGCTGCATCTCGACCATCTCCAGGAACTCGGTGGTGGTCAGCACCGCGTCGACGTCGCGGATGCCGCCCGGCGCGAACTCGGGCCGCGCCGCCTCGTACTTTTTTGCCAGGCAGGGGACGATGGAGACGACGTACAGGTCGTCGAGGCTCAGGTTGAACAGCTTGGCATAGTTCGTTTTGACGGTGGCGCCCATCATCGCCTGGGGCGAGCGGCAGCTCGACAGGTGGGGGATCAGCTCGGGGTAGCGGCGCTCGACGAGGTTGACCCAGCCAGGGCAGCAGGACGTGAACTGCGGCATGACGCCCCCGGCATCCACCCGGTTGAGGAATTCGGTGGCCTCTTCGACGATCGTCAAATCGGCGGCGAACGAGAAGTCGAAGGCCTTGTCGAAGCCGACCGCCTTCATCAACCCGGCGATGAAACCGGATGCCTGGTCGGGGGCCAGCCCGTACTTCTCGGCGATCACCGACCGGGGGCTCGGCGCGATGAACCCGACAACCACCTTGCCGGGGTCGTTGATGGCCCGGAACACCTTGCCGCGTTCGCGCTTGAAGGCCAGCGCCCCGCAGGGGCAGGCCGTCACGCACTGCCCGCAGGAGACGCAGTCGGTGGACTCGAGGGGCTGACCGTTCCACGTCGACACCGCCAGATGGCCGTGCTCGAACTGGTAGGCCAGCACGCCCACGCCCTCGATTTCGGAGCAGGCGGCGATGCACTTGCCGCAGCCGATGCACTTGTTGGAGTCGCGGATGATGAAGGGGTGGCTCGCCAGCAGCGGTATCCGCGGCCGGTCGTGCAGAGGCTGGCGGAACGTCACCCTATGGGCGCTCGCCTCGGTGCGAAGCTGGCAGTCGTGGCGCACGGAACAGCCGCAACGCAGGCAGCGTGCAGCCTCGGCTTGGGCCTCTTCGGTGCTGAGTCCCAGATCAACCAGGTCGAAGTTGTGGATTCGCTGCTCGACGGCCAACTCCGGCATCGGTCGGCGGGTTAGCCGCGGGATCGCTTCGAACTCGTGACGGGGCAGATCCTCCAGGGTGCCGCGCGAGCAGTTGTAGGCCTCGCGGGACGGGGTGACCTGGCCCGTCATGACGTATTCGTCAATGGCTTTCGCCGCCCGTCCCCCGGCCGCGATGGCCTGGATGACGGTGGCCGGGCCGGTGACGCAGTCGCCGCCAGCGAAGATGCCCGTCTCGGACGTCATCATGGTGCGGCCGTTGATGTCGATGTCGCCCCATTTGCCCAGCCGCACCGGTAGGTCGTTGTACAGGAACTGGGTGTTGGTGGCCTGACCGATGGCGCCGATGATGGTGTCCGCCTCGATGGCGAAGTCGCTGCCCTCGACGGGAATGGGGCGGCGGCGGCCCGAACGGTCGGGTTCGCCCAGTTCCATCGCCATGCAGTGCAGGAGCTTCTTGCCGTCCTCCCGCTGGGTGATGCGGCTCGGCGCCGTCAGGAACACCATCTTGATGCCTTCGGCCAGCGCCGCCTCGATCTCGGCGGGTTCGGCCGGCATGTCGGCTTGGGTGCGTCGGTACACCAGTGTGACGTTTTTGGCTCCCTTGCGCAGTGCGACGCGCACGCAGTCGATGGCCGTGTTGCCGCCGCCGATGACGACGACGTCGTCCCCGCAGCGGAAATCGTCCGACTGCTTCGTCGCGTCGGCCAGCCAGTTGATGCCCAGCGAAACCCCCGGCAGGTTGTCGCCGTCGATGGCCAGCGGCGTGGCCTGCCACGAGCCGAACGCCAGATAGACGGCGTCGTAGTCGCGGCGCAGGTTTTCCAGGTGTAGGTGGACGCCGAGGCTTCGCTCGCAGGCGATGTCGACGCCCATGGTTCGCATGATGCCGATCTCGTGATCGAGCTGCGCCTTCGGCATGCGGTATTCGGGTATGCCGTAGCGCATCATGCCGCCGGGCAGTGGCTGCTTTTCGAACACCATCACCTTGTGGCCGGCGATGGCCAGGTAGTAGGCGGCGCTCAGCCCGGACGGTCCGGCCCCGACGATGGCGATGCGCTTGCCCGTCGTCGGCGCCAGTTTGGGGATCCAGGGACGCTCGCGGCCCAGGTCCCAGTCGGCGACGAAGCGTTTGACGTTGTTGATGCCGACGGGGGAGTCCACCAGGTTGCGGCGGCATTCGTATTCGCAGGGGTGGGGGCAGACGTGGCCGCAGGTGCTGGGGAAGGGGTTGGCGTCTTTGATGACGCGGATGGCGTCCTCAAAGTTGCCGACGACGGTGTGGTTGAGGTAGCGCTGAATGTCGATGTGGGCGGGGCAGGTGCGCTGGCAGGGTGCCTCGCAGTCGGCGTTATGGTCGGCCAGCAGCTGTTCCAGGCGCACCCGGCGGTAGGTGTCCAGGGCCTTCGTCTTGGTGTTGATGACCATGCCGGCAGCGATCGGGGTGATGCAGGCTTTGACGTCCCGGCTGGTCTCGTCCGCCTCCGAGGTGCGCATCTCGACGACGCACAGCCCGCAGTTGCCGTTGCTGCGCTCCAGGCGGATGTCGCCACACAGGCTGGGAATGTGGATACCCGCCTGGGTTAAGGCTTGCAAAATGGTCAAACCACTGTTGACTTGGGTTTCTACGCCGTCAACAGTGACCGTGACGGCGGTGTGCGGGCTGGTGTCTTCTGACATGAAGCAACCTCTCCGGGGTTAATCTCTGGCTTCCAGTCTATCCATTCCCCTCCTTTGGAGGGGTGACGGCGGAGCCGTCAGGGTGGTTTTCACACGCGAATCGCCACCCGCGCCGTGGGTGGATGCTGGAGCCAACTTGCCGCCAGCGTTAGATTCTGAATAGTCGGTCGTTTTTCTTGGAAAACCGGTGCAGACGACGGGTTTTTCGGAATCTTATGGCGGTCTCCGACGCAGAATAAGACAGGCACGCGCCGGGTCGCCTCGTCCGATAAGCTGGGAACCATGCCAGGAATCGTGATCGTTGGTGCCCAGTGGGGCGACGAAGGCAAGGGTAAGGCGACGGACGCTCTGGGCGACCGTGTCAACTACTGCGTGCGCTATTCGGGCGGCAACAACGCCGGCCACACAGTTGTCGTCGGGGGGCAGAAGTTCACCATGCATCTGCTGCCGTCGGGCATCTTGAACACCAACTGCACCTGTGTTATCGGCAATGGCGTGGTCGTCGACCTTGATGTGTTGGCCGAGGAGCTGGCTGGCCTGCGGGCGCGAGGGCTCGACGTGCGTCATCCGCTGATAAGTGCCGATACCCACATCATCACGTCCTACCATCAGGTGCTTGACAAGGTGACGGAGCGTTTTGCCGGCAACCGGCGCATCGGCACGACCGGACGCGGCATCGGTCCGGCCTACTCTGACAAGATCAATCGTATCGGCATCCGAGCCCAGGATTTGCTCGACCCGGACGGCCTGGCGGCCAAGGTGCAGGCGTCGCTGGCGAGCAAGAACCAGTTGCTCGTCAAGGTGTACAACAGGGCGGCGATCAGGGCAGAGGACGTGACTGAGGCGTTGCTGGCCCACGCCGATGAGCTGCGCCCCTACATTGTTGACACCTCGCGTGTGCTCAACCAGGCGCTGGCGAACGGCCAGGTTGTGCTGTTCGAGGGTGCCCAGGCGCATCACCTGGATATCGACTTCGGCACATACCCGTATGTCACCTCGTCCAACCCGACGGCCGGGGGTGCCTGCACCGGCACGGGGGTGGCCCCGACGCACCTTGACCGCATCGTCGGCATCGTCAAGGCCTACACGACGCGCGTCGGCGAGGGGCCGCTGCCCACCGAACTGCTTGATGAAGACGGCGAGAGACTGCGGGAGGACGGCGGCGAATTCGGCGCGACGACCGGGCGTCCGCGCCGCTGCGGCTGGTTCGACGCGCTGCCCGTCGCCCAAGCGGGCATGGTCAATGGTTTCACCGACGTCTTCCTGACGAAACTGGACGTTCTGACCGGCTGGCCCGAGATACCCGTTTGCGTTGGTTATGAGGTGGACGGGGTGGTGACGGACATCTGGCCGATGACCGAGCGCGAGGTCGAGGTGGCTCGTCCCGTGTACGAGCGCCTGCCCGGCTGGACGGAAGACATCAGCCGCGTGCGGGTGTTTGACGATCTGCCGGCGACGTGCCAGGCGTATGTCAAGCGTTTGGAGGCGCTGATCGGCACGCGCATCAGCGGCATGGGGGTCGGCCCCGGCCGCGATCAAAACATCATCATCAACTCACTGATGTAGTGGTGCGGCCCACCCGTGCACAACCACCAGCGACGGCACGTTCGCGCCGCCGGCCACCCAAACTGACATCTGGCGTCTACGTCTGGCGCCTGGACCGTCGCATCAAACCCTTATCCGACGCAACCGTGCCCGGCCCAACAGCTGAAGATGAGCAGTCGGCGGCGTTCGCTAAGGTCGCATCACGCCTGGGAGGAAACTGATCATGGCTATTTTGATTGATCACGCGGCGATGGGTGCCGCGTCTGGTGACTTGTCCCAGGATACCCGCTATCTGCAGTCTGTTCTTGATGATCTGGACGCGCAGGTGA
>WRFI01000070.1 GCA_009778875.1 Propionibacteriaceae bacterium
CAGTCTGTCAGGGCTGGCTTGGTCTGGCCATACGCCGATCACCCGATTTTGGGGTGTTGTGGACGAACTGGGGTTGTTGTCGGCGCGACCCACTAAGCTTGCCTGGGTGAGTCAAAGACATGTTGGGCTGTGGCTGCATTCCAGCCGTCCCGAGGCTGTCGTCGCGGCGGCAGAGTTGGCCCGCGGGCTGAGCCGCCGCGGCATCGATTGCCTGGTGGCGCAGGGCCGGGCGGACGAGGTGCAGGCCAAACTGGCGGACGCCGAGGTCGGCCAGCTAGCCGACCAGGTCGACATCGAACTGATGATCGTGCTGGGCGGCGACGGCACGATCCTGAGCGCCGCCGAGTGGTCCTTGCCGACGCGGGTGCCGCTGCTGGGCGTCAACATGGGGCACGTGGGCTTCCTCGCCGAACTGGAGGCGGCCGAGACGTCCGACCTGGTCGAGCGGGTGGCAAACCGCGACTACGGGGTGGAGGAGCGCGTCACGCTGGCCGTCAAGCTGACCGATGGCGGTGCCACATGGAGCAGCTTCGCGGTCAATGAACTGTCGGTCGAGAAGGCAGTCCGGTCGAAGATGATCGACATCATGGTCAGTGTCGACGGACGTCCGCTGTCGCGGTGGGCCTGCGACGGCATCCTGGTGTCGACGCCGTCCGGCTCGACCGCCTACGCCTTTTCGGCTGGCGGTCCGGTCATCTGGCCCGACGTCGAAGCCATCGAGCTGGTGCCCCTTTTGGCTCATGCCCTGTTTGCCCGGCCGCTGGTGCTGAGCCCCGACTCGGTCATCGAATTGAATCTGCTGGAGCAATCCGACGCCGCCAACTTCTGGTGCGACGGGCGGCGCCATTTCCAGGCCGAGGCGGGCTCGATGGCCGTCGTCACCCGTCATGCGCTGAACCTGCGGCTGGCGCGGCTGGGCGAGCAGCCATTCACGACCCGCTTGGTCAAGAAGTTCAAGCTGCCCGTGGACGGGTGGCGTCACTGATGCTCACCTACCTTCACATCGCCGACCTGGGCGTCATTGGGGACGCCACGATCGAGCCGGCCACCGGGTTGACGGCGGTGACCGGTGAGACGGGGGCGGGCAAGACGCTGGTCGTCACCGGGTTGGGGCTGCTGTTGGGCCAGCGGGCAGATGCCGGGATGGTGCGTCAGGGCAGCGCAAAGGCCGTTGTGGACGGTGGTTTCTTGGGCGTCGAGGGTGTCGCCGGCCGTCTCGACGAGTTGGGTGCCGAACTTGGTGACCCGCCCGAATTGGTTGTGTCGCGCCAGGTGACGGCGCAGGGACGCACCCGGGCCGGTTTGGGTGGCGTGGCGGTGCCGCTGGGCGTGCTGGACGAGGTGGTGGGGGCGCTGGCCACCATCCACGGGCAGTCGGAACAGGTGCGGCTGGCCACCCCGGAACGGGCCCGTCAGGTGCTCGACCAGGCCGGCGGGGCGGAGCTCGCGGCGGTGCTGGCGAAGTATCGCGCTGCCTATTCCGCCCGGCGCGCGGCCGTCACCGAGCGGGACGATCTGGTGACGCAGGTCCAGATGCGAGCCCGCGAGGCTGACATGCTGCGGTTTGGCCTCGCCGAGATCGAAAAGGTGGCGCCCGAGCCAGGGGAGGATGATTCCCTGGCCGTTGAGGCGCGCCGGCTTCAAGACGTCGACGACCTGAGGGGGCTGGCAGCCAGCGCAGATGCCGCCTTGTCGGGCGACGATGAAACCCCCGGGGCGGTCGGGCTGATCGGGCAGGCCCGCAAGGCGCTGGAGCGGCTGGCCCAACACGACGAAACAACCCTCGACTTGTCGGCGGAGTCCGTGGCGGCGCTGGATGTCGCCCAGGGTTTGGCCGGCGAGGTGGCGTCATACCTGGCCTCGCTGGATGCCGATCCGGTGCGTCTCGAAGCGATCGCGGCCCGTCAGGCCGAGTTGCAGGGCTTGACGCGAAAGTATGGCACCACCGTCGACGAGGTGTTGGAGTGGGCGCGCGTCTCGTCGGCTCGCCTTGGCCAGCTGGTCGGCAGCGATGAGCGTATCGCCGAACTGAACGAGCAGATCACGCAATTGGACGGGCAACTGGGCACGCTGGCGGCCCAGATCACGGCTCGGCGCGCGCAGGCGGGCGGGCGGTTGGGCAGCGCTGTGGCGGACGAACTGGCGGCGCTGGCGATGCCGCACGCGGCTCTCGAGTTCGAAATGCACCCGCTGACGGAGCTTGGCCCGTGGGGTGCCGAATCGGTGCAGCTGTTGTTCACGGCCAACCCCGGCGCTCCGCTGGCACCGATTGGCAAGGTGGCTTCGGGCGGCGAGCTGTCGCGCCTGCGGCTGGCCATCGAGGTGGTGTTGGCCGATCTGGGCGCGGGAACCCCAGCACCCGGAACGTTTGTGTTCGATGAGGTCGACGCGGGTGTCGGCGGGGCGGTCGGGCTGGAGATCGGACGGCGCCTGGCGCGTCTGGCCAAGGATTCGCAGGTGCTGGTCGTGACCCACCTGGCGCAGGTGGCCGCCTGGGCTGACCGTCACTTCGTGGTCGCCAAGAGCGACGACGGGGCGATCACCACCGCCGGTGTCTTCGAGGTGGTGGGTGACGCCCGCGTTTCGGAGATCGCCCGCATGATGGGCGGTCTGTCCGACTCGCAGGCCGGCCTTGGTCACGCCCGCGATCTGTTGGCGGCGGCGCGCCGGGATTGAGTCTGGATTGTCTGGTCCGATAGGCTGGAGGTCCGTGAGCAGACGCCAAGAAACTAAGCACATTTTCGTGACTGGTGGAGTCGTTTCGTCGCTCGGCAAAGGCTTGACAGCGTCATCATTGGGTAATTTGTTGTCGGCGCGTGGCCTCAAAGTGACGATGCAGAAACTCGACCCCTATCTCAACGTCGACCCGGGCACGATGAACCCCTTCCAGCACGGCGAGGTGTTCGTCACCGAGGACGGGGCCGAGACGGATCTCGACATCGGCCATTACGAGCGATTCCTTGACCGCGACATGACGGCGGAAGCCAACGTCACCACCGGCAAGGTCTACTCGACGGTCATCGCCAAGGAGCGCAAGGGCGAATACCTGGGCGACACGGTGCAGGTCATCCCGCACATCACCAATGAGATCAAGGAGCGCATGCTGGCCGTCGCCGGGCCGGACGATGACGTCGTCATCCACGAGATCGGCGGCACGGTCGGCGACATCGAATCGCAGCCCTTTCTGGAGGCCTGCCGTCAGGTGCGCCGCGACATCGGCCGGGACCGGGTGTTCTTCCTGCACGTCTCGCTGGTGCCGTTCATCGGGCCTAGCGGCGAGATGAAAACCAAGCCGACCCAGCATTCTGTGGCGGCGCTGCGGGGCCTGGGCATCCAGCCGGACGCCATCGTGTGCCGCTCCGACCGGCCGATTTCCGCCGGCATCAAGCATAAGATCGCCATGTTCTGCGATGTCGACGACGAGGCGGTCGTGTCCTGCCCGGACGCGGCGACGATCTACGCCATCCCGCGCGTGTTGCACGCCGAGGGCCTGGACGCCTACATCGTCCGGCGGCTGAATCTGCCATTCCACGATGTCGACTGGACAACCTGGGACGATCTGCTGGCGCGCGTCAACCAACCGAAGGAGGAGGTCGACATCGCGCTGGTGGGCAAGTACGTCGACCTGCCGGACGCCTATCTGTCGGTGACGGAGGCCCTGCGGGCGGGTGGTTTTGCCAATTGGGCGAAGGTCAACATCAAGTGGGTGCCCTCGGATGAGTGCGCCACCGAAGAAGGCGCGGTAAAGGCGCTGGGCAGCGTCGATGGCATCGTCGTGCCGGGCGGTTTCGGCGTTCGCGGCGTCGAGGGCAAGGTTGGGGCGGTGCGCTATGCCCGCACCAACGGCATACCCGTGTTGGGGCTCTGCCTGGGCCTGCAGTCGATGGTGATTGAGGTGGCGCGCGACCTGGCGGGCTTGGCGGACGCCGATTCCAGCGAGTTCGCGCCCGGCACGCCCAACCCCGTCATCGCGACGATGGACGAGCAGCGCCAGATTGTGGCCGGCGACGGCGACATGGGCCACACGATGCGCCTGGGCAGCTACCCGGCCGATCTGGCCAAAGGATCGCAGGTGGCCAAGCTGTACGGAACCCTCAAGGTGAAGGAGCGCCACCGCCATCGCTACGAGGTCAACAACGCCTATCGGGAGCAACTGGAGAAGGCCGGGTTGGTGTTCTCGGGCGTGTCGCCCGACCATTCCCTGGTCGAGTTCATCGAGTTGCCGAGCCACCCGTTCTTCGTCGCCACCCAGGGCCACCCGGAGCTCAAGTCCCGTCCGACCAGGCCGCATCCGCTGTTCAAAGGCTTGGTCGCGGCCGCGCTGGAGCACAAGCATGCCGGTGGGGCGCCGCTGCCGGACGACGGTCCGGCGGCGTGATGATTGCGGATCAGGCGGAGGAGTGGTCGACGTCGTCGCATCGCGTGCTGGGCCAGGGTCACATCGTCACCTTGCAGGAGGACGACCTCAAGTCGCCGTCGGGTGAGGCGCTGACAAGGGAGTATGTCGTCCACCCCGGGTCGGTGGTGATCGTGGCGCTGGACGACCAGGATCGGGTGGCCGTCGTCCACCAATTCCGTCACCCGGTGCAGATGCGGCTGGTGGAATTGCCGGCCGGGCTGATCGACGTGGCGGGCGAGCCGCCGCTGTTGGCCGCCCAGCGGGAACTGGCCGAGGAGGCCGGTCTGGCGGGGGCCGACTGGCGGGTGCTGGCCGATTTTTGTTCGTCTCCCGGCATTTCGGACGAGGCGACCCGCATCTACCTGGCGCGCGGGCTGACGCCGGCCAGGCGCCCCGACGGCTTCACCCCTCACGGCGAGGAGGTCGACATGGGCTTGGACTGGGTACCCATCACACAGATCACGCAGGCGATCCGGGCGGGCCTGATCCACAACGCGGCGACGGCGCTGGGCGTCACCACCTTGGCTTTGGCGCGCTGCGAGGGCGACCTCGACAATCTGCGGCCGGGCGATGCGCCGTGGCCGATGCGTGAACGCATTTTGGCAGTGAAGGCCGGACGAGGCGATGCCTGACGTCGAGCGGTGGCAGCGCGACTATCTCAACTCGCTGGTGGTCGAGCGCGGACTGTCGGTGCACACGGTCGCCGCGTACCGGCGGGACCTCGATCGCTATGTGGACTGGCTGGCGGGCCGCGGCATCACTGACCCGGCGAGCATCACACCGGGTGATGTGACCGCCTACGAGCGGCAACTGGCAACAGGTGACGAAACCCACCAGCCGCTGGCGTCAGCCAGCCGGGCGCGAGCCTTGGTGGCGGTGCGAAACCTGCACGCCTTTGGCCTGGCCGAAGGGTTGACCACCAGGAACGCGGCCGCCGACATGCCCGTCCCGAAGCAGGGGCAGCACCTGCCCAAGGCGCTCAGCATCGACCAGGTGCAAACCCTGATTGAGGGCGTGGAGCGGGAGACGCCGCTTGGGCTGCGCGACGCCGCCCTGCTGGAGTCGCTGTATGGCACGGGGGCGCGCGTCAGCGAGGCGGTGGCGCTGGATGTCGATGACGCGACCAGGCTGCTGGGGGACCCCGACCTCGGCCTGCGCCTGATCGGCAAAGGCAACAAGGAGCGAATCGTGCCGGTCGGCAGCTTCGCCCGGGCGGCGCTGGAAGCCTATCTGGTGCGCGGCCGGCCGGCGCTGCGTCAGGGCGCCAAGCGGGCCACCCCGGCGCTATTTCTCAACACCCGCGGTGACCGCCTGAGCCGTCAGGGGGCGTTCAACATCGTCAAGGAGCGGGCCGCCCAGGCGGGCATCACGACACCGATTTCACCACATGCGCTGCGGCACAGCTTCGCCACACATCTGTTGGATGGCGGTGCCGACATTCGGGTCGTCCAAGAATTGCTCGGCCATGCGTCGGTCACCACGACGCAGATCTACACGAAGGTGACGGCTGAACATTTACGTGAGGTTTACGCCACGGCTCACCCGAGGGCACAGCGCGTCACCCGGTAGGCTGGTATCGATCGTGAAGGAGGTTCCAATGGCAGGCAAGGACGTGGACGACGAGCCGGGTGGGTACCGGCCTGGCGAAATCGACGAGACCGGGCGGCCTTGGCCTGACCTGCCGGAGGTTCAACCGCCACACCGCCCACCGCTCGGAATCGTCATTGCGCTGACGAACCAGAAGGGCGGCGTCGGCAAGACCACCACCACCATCAATCTGGGTGCGGCGCTGGTGGAGGACGGGCGGCGGGTGTTGTTGGTCGATCTTGACCCCCAGGGTTCGCTGTCGATCGGCCTCGGCATCAACCCCCACACGCTGAGTCACAGCGTCTACGACCTGCTGATACCGCGCGGCCAAGTCAGCGTTGACGACGTGATCATGGCGTCCAATGTGGACGGCCTCGACATCCTGCCGGCCAACATCGATCTGTCGGCGGCCGAGGTCCAACTGGTCTCCGAGGTGGCCCGCGAACAGACCCTGATGCGGGTTCTGGACAAGGTGAAGGACCGCTACGACATCATCCTGATTGACTGTGCGCCCTCGCTGGGACTGCTGACGATCAACGCCTTGACGGCGGCCGATTTCGTCCTCATCCCGCTGGAATGCGAGTTTTTCGCGCTGCGCGGCGTCGCCTTGCTGACCGACACGATCGCCAAGGTGCAGGAGCGCCTGAACTCCAACCTGAGGGTGCTTGGCGTCGCGCCGACCATGTTCGATCACCGCACCCTGCATGCCCGTGAAGTGCTGGAGCGGGTGCTCGACGCCTTCGGCGACGAGGTGTTCCACACCGTCATCCGGCGAACCATCAAGTTTCCCGAGACGACCGTGGCGGGCGAGCCGATCACCACCTACGCCTCGGCGTCTGGCGGCGCCCAGGCCTACCGCAGCCTGGCCCGCGAAGTGTTGGCCAGGCTGTGACGCCCGTCGACCAACCGGGGCTCCAGCTGGTGCTGGAGAACTTCGAGGGACCGTTCGACTTGCTGTTGCAGTTGATCGCCCATCACAAGCTCGACATCACCGAGGTGGCGCTGTCGCGCGTGACGGACGAGTTCATCGCCACGATGCGGGCGTCACAAGAAACCTGGGACCTCGACCAGACAAGCTCCTTCCTGGTGGTGGCGGCAACCTTGCTCGACTTGAAGACGGCCCGCCTGTTGCCTGGTGGTGAGGTCGACGACGAGGCCGACCTGGCACTGATCGAGGCCCGTGACCTGCTGTTCGCCCGGCTGCTGCAGTACAGGGCCTTCAAGGAGGTCGCTGGCTGGTTGAGCGCCCGCTGGGACGCCGAATCGCGGGTCCATGCCCGTCCCGGTGGGGTCGAGCAACCGTATGCGGCGATGGTTCCCGAACTGACGATCGCGGGCGGGGCACCCCGGCTGGCGCGGATGGCCGAACGCATCTTGTCGGCCCCGGAGGCTGTCGTCGTGCCGATCGAGCACTTGTACATCCCGACGGTCTCGGTCGTCGAGCAGGCCCGGCTGCTGCAGTCCCGCCTGGTGGCGGGAGGGGCCGCCACGTTCCGCGCCCTGACCGCCGACTGTGACAAGCCGACGGTGGTCGCCCGCTTCCTGGCCATCCTGGAGCTCTACCGGCAAGGCGCGGTCACCTTCGAGCAACTGACACCGCTCGGCGAGTTGACGATCCGCTGGAGCGGTGAGGCAACGGACATCCAGATAGACGACGAGTATGACGACGCACTACCCACCCAGGAGGACGAATGACGCAGGAAGACCTGGCACCGCAGTTGGAGGCGCTGCTGATGGTGGCCGAGGAGGCCGTGCCCACCCCGACACTGGCTGAGGCAGTCGGCGCGCCTGTGCCGGCGACCGAAGAGGCGCTGGCGAGACTGGCCGAATTCTATGACGAAACCGGGCGCGGCTTTCAGCTGCGCAACGTGGGTGGTGGCTGGCGCTTTTCTGCCCGGCCGGAACACCACGAACTGCTCAGCCGCTGGGTGATTGAGGGGCAGGCCAACCGGCTGACCCAGGCCGGCTTGGAGACCCTGTCGGTCATCGCCTACCTGCAGCCTGTGTCGCGCACGCGGGTTTCGGCGGTGCGCGGCGTCAACGTCGAGACGGCCGTCCGCACCCTGCTGGCGCGCGATCTGGTCACCGAGGACGGGCAGGACGACCAAACCGGTGCGGCCCTGCTGCGCACGACCGACTATTTCCTGGAGCGAATCGGTCTTTCCAGCCTGAGCGATCTGCCGCCGATCGCACCGCGTCTGCCCGACGCGTCGGCGCTGGAGGCCGAATTGGCGCAGTTGGCCGGTGTCGATCTTTTAGACGAGCAGGTGGGCGATGAGTGAACTGGGCGACGCAGAGGGGATCCGTCTGCAGAAAGTGATGGCCGAGGCCGGCCTGGCGTCGCGCCGGGGCGCCGAGGAGATGATCGCCGACGGCCGGGTTGAGGTCAACGGCGAGATCGCCGTGCTCGGGCGCCGCGTCGACCCGGAGCGCGACGTCATCCGGGTGGACGGCTCGCGGCTGCCGACCGCCAGGTGTCACCGCTACGTCATGCTGAACAAGCCCAAGGGCGTGGTGACCACGTTGGACGACCCGCAAGGCCGGCGCACCGTGGCCGAATACCTGCCCAAGGGTTCCCGCCTGTTCTATGTCGGACGCCTTGACGCCGACACCAGCGG
>WRFI01000071.1 GCA_009778875.1 Propionibacteriaceae bacterium
CAATACAATCTGCTGATGCGCGAGGAGGAACGCGAAATGTTGCCGTTCTGCCTCGACCAGGGCGTGGGCGTCATCCCGTGGAGCCCGCTGGCCCGAGGGTACGTCACCCGTCCCTGGGGGACGGCGACCCACCGCACCCAGAACGACCAATTCGGCTCGGACTTGTATCAGCAACAGGTGGGCGCCGACAAGTCGATCATCGACGCGGTGGCGTCCATCGCGAAAGTGCGCGGGGTGACGATGGCGCAAGTCGCGCTGGCCTGGGTGAGCAGCAATCCCGCGGTGACGGCCCCGATCGTCGGTGTCACCAAGCAGCAGCATCTGACCGACGCGATAGCCTCCTTGAAAATCACGCTGACGGCCGAAGAGCTGGACCTGCTGGAATCCCCCTACGTCCCCCAAACCCCCGAAGGCTTCTGATTCCCAAAATTCCCCTCTGCGGAGGGGTGGCAGTCGCGAAGCGACTGACGGGGTGGTCCCCAAGCAGGTGCAGCGCCGGAGCTACGGAAAATTCCCCTTTGGGGAGGTGCAGCGCCGGAGCCACGGAAAATTCCCCTCTGTGGAGGGGTGGCAGTCGCGAAGCGACTGACGGGGTGGTCCCGCGAGGGGTGCAGCGCCCCAGCTACGGAAAATTCCCCTTTGGGGAGGTGCAGCGCCGGAGCCACGGAAAATTCCCCTCTGCGGAGGGGTGGCAGTCGCGAAGCGACTGACGGGGTGGTTCCGCGAGGGGTGCAGCGCCGGAGCCACGGAAAATTCCCCTCTGGGGAGGGGTGGCGGCGGAGCCGACGGGGTGGTCCTCCAAGCGTGTGCAGGAAGGTGACCGACCACCCCGGCACGCTTCTTGAGGAGATAACCCCGCAAAACCTCCCCGCCAACGGCCTCACCGGGACGGTTGTAGGACTTAGCACGGGTTTGGCACTGTTTTCATGTAGGTAAGTCCGGCAACCGTCGGGGTCGGGGTCCAAAACAGGGCAGGTTTGCGGAGTTAGCTCACGGACACCCGGTTATCCGACAGTCGGCGGGGCTTGGGGCGGGTATCGTCTGGTTGTGGCCGGGTTTGGTGCCCGCCCAACCCATCGTGGCTGCGCCGCGATGGACCGGTTGTTCCCTGCCGGACCTTCAGGGTCAGTGATAGGTGTGGTCATTTTGGTTTCTTTTTCCTCACCCGCAGTTGGTCGCCCGGGTGGATGGCGATTGTGCCCCTTCATGGACGCCTCGGGGGCTTGGCGAGTTGCGCAGACCAGACTCGAACTGGCGGCCTCCTGGTTATGAGCCAGGCGAGCTACCTACTGCTCCACTGCGCTGAAAACAATAACATCCACAGGGATCACCTGTGGATGTTAGGTCCTAACTTGGACTTAGGCGGACATACGCTGACGAATCTCGTTTGACCACGCCCTCATGACACCGGCGTCAAGAATCGCATTGATGCCAGCGCGGTCATCATCGTCTAGCGAAGGCGCGCTGACGAGAAACTCAATCATGGCGTCAAGCGCCATTATGTGGCTGCCATCCTGAAAGTGTCGCTGAACGATATGCTGAAGGGTGGGCGGCATTTCTCGGCGGTGCTTGTTGAACAATCGCCGTACGATCCCCGCACACACTATCCCTTCCATGTGTCCCACTTTACTCTTGGGAGTGGGAAACCAGTGACAACCTCTGTCGTCCCCCAACGAGTGCGCACCACAACGATGCCCTCGATCCCCTGATATGTTCCGAACAGATAGAACACACCAGGATCGTCCGGGTCCTGCTTTCCGAACGCCGGATAGTCGATGATTTCAGTTACCCAATCACGTACTTGCTCCCCCGTGTCGAAGCCTACGGGGAACCTGGTCTTGTCAGGGTCGCCGCTCTCTCCTGGCCGTAACGGACGGTGGTCATGTTCGCCAAGAATCAGCCGACCGCTCTCGTCAGTGAAGGTGCCAATCTCACTGCGGCGAACGTCTGGCTTCCACCCGTTGAATGTTGGGAACTCATCGCTTGGGTTGTCTGGCCCTAGCATGCCTCGGACACGTGGCGGTGGCTTGCTACCGCCACCGGCCCCGCCGGTTTGCGTGACCGGCTTGGGCGCGTCGTTTGGTGGTGGCGTTGGTGTGACTGTTTGCCGGGAAACCTGGCTTTTCGTGTTTCCCAAACTGCCTACCGCACCCGTGTCGACGAACCGGTGGGGGTGTCGGTGGCAGTTGGGCTCGTTGTTGCGAAAAAGGGGGAACGCTCTTCGCCGTCGCACCGGAAGCTGGCGAATCGGTGGGGGTGTTTCAAAAGTGCTGGCGACTGCCTGCTTGGGGGCCCTGCTGCCAAATGTGGAAGATACCCTGGGCGTGGCGGCGGTTGGCTGGGGCTGCCAGCCGAGGTGGGGACCCCGGCCACTAACCGTGGTGCGGTAGGGGTGTTCGGCGGCAAGTCCCCCTGGGGGGGACGCGGCAGCAGGGGGGCCCTGGAACCGGCCGTCAACACGCGGGTCGTCACGTTTCTGCACACGCTTGGAAGACCACCCCGTCGGCTCCGCCGACACCCCTCCCCAGAGGGGAATTTTCCGTGGCTCCGGCGCTGCACCCCTCGCGAGACCACCCCGCCGGCTCCGCCGACAATATGAAGATCTTTCGCCACCAGCCGCTGAGGAACAACCTCACCGACACACTGGCGGATCGCATCCAAATTCTTCAAGAAAGCACCCGTCCAATCTTCGCCAGGTGGGCTCATTTTCAACCAGCGAAATGGCCTCACATCCAAAAACCGCCAACAAGGTGTGGCACTCATGCCCTCCGACATGCGCCGGACCTCACGCTAGTTATCCACAGCCAGCCGAGTCGAGCCCCGGGTAGTTATCCACAGGCGTGGCGAATTTTCTCGTACTAGTGCATTCTTGGCTGATGGACATAAATGTTGATATCCAACTGGCTGGCCAGATCAACTGGCGCAATCACGACGGCTCGGTTACGAGCGGCTTACCCGAGGGGTCTATGGACGTATTCCCGACACCAGCGCCATGTCGCAATGGCAGGCCCAGCGCGTCAAGTTTCTTGCCCATACGGGGGCGGTGATGACGGCCGTTCCAGATGGTGTTGTGTTGTATGGCGTCACCGCGCTGCAGGTGTTGCAGGTGGCATTGCCGGCCAGGTTGCAGGATTGGGAGCGCTGCCATGTGCTCGTCCCGGTGGGGACGTGTCGTCCGGAGCGTCCTGGCGTGGTGGCGCATTCCACCAGAACAGCGCCAACGCCTTGGGCGATCAGGGACGGTTTGCCCGTCCTCCATCCAGTCGAACATTGGTTGCAGCTTCGCGGCAGCGACGATGAACTCGTCGAGGTGGCGGACGGCCTGGTACGCCGGAAGCGTCCTCTCATCGGCATGGACGATTTTCGCCGGCGCCTGGACGAGATGGTCGGCCGGCCGGGTGTCGAAACTGGGCGGCGTCTTCTGAAACTGGTGGTGGCGGGCACGGATTCGATATATGAGACCAAAACGCGCCTGCTCATGGTGCATGCCGGGCTGCCCACACCGGTCGTCAACCACCCGGTGGCTTGCCGTTTTGGGGTCGTCTACCTTCTTGACATGGCCTATGTGCGCGAGAAAGTGGCCGTCGAGTATGACGGGGCCGACCATGTCGGAAACCGGACACAGATGGAAAACGACGCCCAACGCCGACGCGATCTGCAAGATGAGGGCTGGCTGATAATCACCGTCACGGCGCAAGACATCGCCCAACCCGCGGCGTTCCTCCGCTCCGTCGAGGAAGCACTGATCCTGCGTCGCGCCGCCCTGAGATAACCCCGCAAACCTCGGCTGTGTTTCGCTCGGGGCGGGACGGTTGCCAGTCTTACCCACCTGAAAACCGCGGCGAAGCGTAGTTAAGGCCTACAACCGTCCCGGGTGAGGCCATTTTCAGGGAGGTTTTGCTGGGTTATCTCAGAACCAGGAACCAAGCGTCAGCGATGGCGCAACTTCAGCCGAACAGGCCCGCTTTCTTCCAGCCTTGGGCGGCCAGATAGGCCCGCAGGGGCTCCTTGATCCAGTTGGAGTCGAAGCTGGCGGTGACAACGCCGGATTGGCCGGTCTGGTTGTCGTGCCCCAGGCTCATGGAGAAGCTCTTTCCGGCCGAGTTGCCAACAAACTTTGATGTCGACCCGCCAAAATGGATGCCGCCTCCGTCAACACTCGTCTGTATCTGCCGACCCACCTCGACTGTGCGCTCGTTGTACTTGCCGTTGGGCTGCAACTCGACGATGAACTGGAATTGCTGGATCTCGGCCGTCACACTTTGAGGGCTGAACAGCGTCTGATCTTGCCAGCACCATGTGCCAATGATCGTGTTGCCCGGGCCGACGGCGTACTGGAACGGTTGGCCGGGTCGATTGAGTTGTGCGACACCGGCCAGTGTGAATGCCATATCAGGCATGTGTATCTCCTGTCTTCCTCATTGATGACTTACAGCTTGTATTCACCAGCCTAGTGCAAAGAACAGCCTCAATTCCCCTCCATTGGAGGGGTACTCGGTCGCTTCACTCCCTGTTACCTCCCCAGAGGAAAATTGGACCACCCCGACCAACCCCGCCGTCGGGCCGCTGCACTAGGCTGGAAGCACGAAATCCTTTTGTCCACATGCCCGCCTGCGCGGGCGGAAAGTAGTCCAACATGGCAAGCATCGAGTACATCGAATCACGCGAGATTCTTGATTCGCGCGGCAACCCCACCGTTGAGGTCGAGGTCATTCTTGACGACGGCACCGTCGCCAGCGCCTGCGTCCCGTCGGGGGCGTCCACCGGCAAGCTTGAGGCCATTGAGCTTCGCGACGGCGACAAGTCGCGCTACGGCGGCAAGGGGACGCTGAGGGCCGTCGAGAACGTCGTCGAGATCATCGGCCCCGAGGTGCTCGGGTTTGAGGCGTCGGAGCAGCGCATCCTGGACGAGACGATGATCGAGCTGGACGGCACCGACAACAAGGCCAAGCTGGGCGCCAACGCCATCCTGGGTGTTTCGCTGGCCGTCGCCCGCGCCGCCGCCGATTCGGCCGACCTGCCCCTGTACCGCTACCTGGGCGGCCCCAACGCCCACGTCCTGCCGGTGCCGTGCATGAACGTCCTCAACGGCGGCGAGCACGCCGACTCCAACGTCGACATCCAAGAGTTCATGATCTGCCCGATCGGCGCCCCGACGTTCGCCGAGGCCCTGCGCATGGGCGCCGAGGTCTATCACGCGCTGGCAGCCGTCCTCAAGAAGCGCGGCCTGAGCACCGGCCTGGGTGACGAGGGCGGTTTCGCGCCGAACCTTGACTCCAACGCCGAAGCACTCGACCTGTTGCTGGAGGCCGTCAAGGCCGCCGGTTACACCCCCGGCAAGGACGTCGCTTTCGCGATGGACGCCGCCGCCTCCAGCTTCTTCGAGGACGGCATGTACAACTTCGAGGGCGGCAAGAAGACCACCGCCGAGATGATCGACTGGTACGCCGGCCTGGTCGAGAAGTACCCGATGGTGAGCATCGAGGACCCCCTCGACGAAGGTGACTGGGACGGCTTCGTCGCCTTCACCGCCCGCCTGGGCGACAAGGTTCAGGTGGTGGGCGACGACCTGTTCGTCACCAACCCGGTTCAGCTCAAGAAGGGCATCGACAAGAAGGCCGCCAATGCGCTGCTCGTCAAGGTGAACCAGATCGGCTCGCTGACGGAGACGATCGACACCGTCGAGATGGCCCACCGGGCCGGCTTCCACTGCATGGTCAGCCACCGCTCCGGCGAAACCGAAGACACGACGATCGCCGATCTGGCCGTCGCCCTGGGCACCGGTCAGATCAAGTCGGGCGCCCCGGCCCGCACCGAGCGTGTCGCCAAGTACAACCAGCTTGTGCGCATCGAAGAGGATCTGGACGACGCCGCCGAATACGCCGGCGCCGCGGCTTTCCCGCGCTTCGACGTTGCCAAGTGGGCGTGAGGCGCAACAGACGCACGGGGGGTGCAAGAGAAGGGCGGTCCCGGGAAACCGGGGCCGCTTCTTCTTCGCTAGTCGCCAGCGGCGTCGATCGCGTCTTGCGACGCCAACGGCAGTTTGACGGTGAAAACCGCGCCGCCTTCCGGGCGGTTGGCCGCCGAAACCTGGCCGCCGTGGGCGGCGATGGTGTGCGCGACGATCGACAGCCCCAGCCCGGTGCCAGGCGTGTTGCGCGACTTGTCGCTGCGGTAGAACCGGTCGAAAACGTGGGGCAAGTCTTCCTTGGCGATGCCAGGGCCGTCGTCCGCGACGGTCAGCACCCCGTCCGACAAATGCACATGGACGGTGCCCCCCTCGGGGGAGAACTTGATGGCATTGTCGACCAGGTTCAAAATGGCGCGCTCCAGCGAGTCCGGTTCGCCCAGCACAGTGCAGGGTGTCAGGTCGACGTCGAAAGCTTGCGCATGGCTGCGGCGCCGGGCTCGCACGACGGCCCGGTCGACGACCTCCGCCAGTTCCGTCGGCTCATTGACGGGGCCCGACGATTCGTCGCGCGAAAGCTGCACCAAGTCGGCCACCAGCGACGTGAACTCGCCCAACTGGGCGGCCACATCGCCCAAAATCTCGGTACGGGCCCCCGACGGCAGCATGCCGGACTGCTCGTCGGCCACCAGCAGCTCAACATTCGTCCGCATGCTGGTCAGTGGCGTCCGCAGTTCGTGGCCGGCGTCGGCGATCAGACGTTTCTGCCTGTCACGTGACGATTCAAGCGACGCCATCATGGTGTCGAAGCTGCGAGCCAAATCGCCCAGCTCGTTGTCGGCGTAGGCCCCGACCGGGCGCAGCTCGCCGGTCTGCGTGACGTGCGCGGCCGCGTCCGCCAGCTCCCGCACCGGTCGGACGGTCGACCGTCCAGACACATACCCCAGCCCGGCGGCAGCGATGACGAACACCACTCCGGTCACCAGCAGCAGGGTGCGCAGGCGGGTCAGCAGGGCATCGACGGAGTCGAGCGGCGTCGCCAGCACCAACGCGAAGCGAGCCGAGTCGATGCCCAGCGGTACGGCGATGACGCGATACATCTGGCCGTTGGACGCCTCGGCGTTGCGGGCCGAATAGCCAAGCTGCGTCCTGGCGACCATCAACTCGGGTGGCCCGATGACGATGTTGACCTTCTCGCCCGGTACCTGCACCTCTTGGCCGTTGGCGCCCACCAGTGTCAGCAACACATTCGTGGCCGTCAGCACCGTCGGGTCGATGCCGCCCAGGCCGATGATGTCGTCCTGCAGCGGTTGGGCGGTCTGCTGGGCGATGCTGAAAAGGTCAGCGTCTATCTGCTGCTCGTAAGACAAACGGGTGAACCAGTAGCTGACAAGGCTGAGCGCGGCAATAGCGACGGCCGTCAGCGCGGCCGTCAGGCGGGAGAATCGTCCCAACAGCGACTGGCCGCTGACCATGTGCTGCGCCGAATTCCGCAGCGGACGGACACTGATCACGGGGCCGTCTCGCGCAAGATGTAGCCAACGCCGCGGATCGTGTGGATCAGGCGCGGGGCGCCGTCCTCCTCCATTTTGCGACGCAGATAGCCGATGTAAACTTCCAGAGAATTGGCCGTGGTGGGAAAGTCAAAACCCCACACCTCGTTCAGCAGCCAGTCGCGCTTGAGGACGGCCCGGGGGTGATGCATGAAAGCTTCCAGCAGCTCGAACTCGGTGCGCGTGCAGGTGATGGACCGCGTGCCGCGGTGTACCTCGCGGGTCTGGGTGTCGAGGGTGACGTCCGCGAAAGTCAGCACCTCACCCATCGCCAACCCCTGCTCGGCTTTGGTTCGGCGGGTCAGCGCCCTCAGGCGGGCCAACAATTCGTCCAAAGCAAATGGCTTGACCATGTAGTCGTCGGCCCCGGCATCCAGCCCGTCGACCCGCGCATCGACGGCGTCCCGGGCCGTCAGCAAAAGGATCGGCACGCCATTGCCGCTGTCGCGCAGCGACCGCGTGGCGGCCAACCCGTCCAGACGGGGCATCATCACATCCATGATGACGGCGTCGGGCCGCAGGTTGGACAGCTTGGCCAGCGCCGCCAGGCCGTCCTCAGCCGTCGACACCTCGTAGCCGCTGTACTGCAACGACCGGGCCAGGGAATCGCGCACGGCCTGGTCGTCGTCCACCACAAGAATGTGCATGTCACCAGCCTAATGGCACAAACGGGTGTCGCCAGCCCAAACCGGCGTTCCGCCCGCCGTGTTGTTCAGATGGCGGGCTCCAGCCGGCCCGAGCGCACAGGCACCGTACTCGACGCGTGGTCAAGTGGCCACCAGGCTTGGGCAGGCGTCTGCGCCGTCGCCAGCTCGAACCGGCGTTCCGCCCGCCGTGTTGTTCAGATGGCGGGCTCCAGCCGGCCCGAGCGCACCCAACGACGCGGGCCGAGGGCAGACGAGCTTGCTCGTATGCCGAGGCCAAGGAAGTTGTTGACGAGCGAAGCGAGGAGCGACGCCGTACTCGACGC
>WRFI01000072.1 GCA_009778875.1 Propionibacteriaceae bacterium
AACATGGGGATGCTGGTTGTCACGCAGCAGGTGGGTCTCATGTTCGCGTTCTTGCTGCTGGGGCTGTGGGCGGCCAAGGTTGGCTGGATCAGCGGAAACGCGACGTCCGGCATGACCAATCTGTTGATCTATTTCGTCGTCCCCTGCGTGGTCATCAACGCCTTTCACCGACCGTTTTCCGCGCCCCAGATCCGCGAGTTCGGCTGGGTGGCACTGATCGATTTCTTGTCGTTCCCCCTGGTGATCGGCCTTGCTCGCCTGATCGTCCGCCGCGCCCGCAATGACGGCGAGCTGCGCGATCTGCGCTTCGGCTCGGCCTACGCCAACTCCATGTTTCTGGGCGTCCCACTGGCACAGGCGCTGCTGGGCACGGACGGGGTGTTCTTCGTCATCGCCCACGTCATCGCATTCAACATCTTTTCCTGGACGCACGGCTACGGCATGTTCGAGCCAGGGAAGGGTGGCCCGCGCGCGGCGCTGCACCGCATCATCACCAACCCGGCAATACCGTCACTGATCATCGGCCTGGTGTTGTTCGTCACCCAGTTCCAGCTGCCAGGCCTGCTGATGCAGGGCGTGAGCATGATGTCCGCGCTCAACGCGCCCCTTTCGATGCTGATCGTCGGGGCCAGCCTGGCTGGCGCCAAGTGGGCCGGGCTGGTCACTGACCGGTGGCTGTGGATGGGCGTGGCCATTCGCAACGTCGCCTTCCCGCTGCTCTTCCTGCTGTTGCTGTGGCTGGTGCCGCTGCCGACGACGGTGCGTTTGGCCGTCCTGATCCCCCTGTCCTGCCCGGTGGCGGCGTTTCTCGTCGTGTTCAATGTCAAGACCAACAATGACCCCACATTCGCCAGTTCGTTGGTGACGCTGTCGACCCTGATGTCGGTGCTGACGGTGCCCGCGGTGATGGCGCTGGCCGGCGTCCTCTGGTAGTTCCCGCCACTAGACTGGTGCGCATGAGTGCTACTGAACGCCTAACTGAACTTGGTGTGGAATGGCCCGTCGTGCCGACGCCGCTTGGCAGCTATGTGCCAGCCGTGCGGATCGGCGACATGGTTTACACATCCGGGCAGACTCCCCTTGTCAACGGCAAGTTGATGTACGCCGGCGCGGTCGGTGACGGCGGCGTCACCATTGAAGACGCCAAGGCCTCGGCGCGTCTGTGCGGGCTGAACGCCCTGGCGGCGGCCAGCGGCGCCTGCGGCGGTGTCGACGACATCGTGCGCATCGTCAAGGTGACGGTGTTCGTCGCGTCCACCCCCGATTTCACCCGCCAGCCCGAGGTAGCCAACGGGGCATCCGATCTGTTCACCGACATTTTCGGGGACGACGGCAAGCATGCCCGCAGCGCGATCGGTGTCGCGTCCTTGCCGCTGGGCTGCACCACCGAGGTGGAGATCGTCGTTCAGGTGCGTCCGTGACGAAGGCCAGCCCGGGCGAGGTCTACGACCGCCTTCGGGCGACGTACCCGGATGCCCATTGCGAACTGGATTTCGACGGTCCCTTCCAGCTGCTGATCGCCACGGTGCTGTCGGCCCAATCCACGGATAAGGGTGTCAACAAGGTGACGCCCGCGTTGTTCGCGCGCTGCCCGGACGCGGCGGCGCTGGCCTGCATCGACCGGGGCGAACTGGAGGAGATCATCCGTCCCACCGGGTTCTTCCGGCAGAAGGCTGCGTCACTTCAGGGCATCGCCGAGGCGCTGGTGGCCGGTTTCGGCGGTGAGGTGCCGAAAGGCATCGACTCGCTGACGACACTGCCGGGTGTGGGACGGAAAACGGCCAACGTGGTGCGCGGCCACGCCTTCGGCCTGCCTGGCATCACGGCCGACACCCACGTCATGCGGGTGTCGAAGCGGCTCGGCTGGACGACGTCCGACAAGCCTGAACAGGTCGAACGCGACCTCAACGCCGAATTCCCCGAAGCCGAGTGGACGATGGTGTCCGACGTGCTGATCTTCCACGGGCGCCGCTGCTGCAACGCGAAGGCCCCGGCGTGCGCCGACTGCCCAGTGGCGCAGTGGTGCCCGTCGGCGGGAAAGTGAAGGCGGCGGGTCACGCACGAAAAAGATGGGCGCTGCCGCGAGTATGAGTCGCAACAACGCCCATCGCAGGCCAGGAGGCGGTGACGTTCTGGCCCGCCTACCCGAAACCATAGGCAATCACGTCGCTCTCGTCACCCTGAGGACGCGGTGAACTCACCAAAGATCTCCTCGGTAACGGGGAGTTCATAGTTAGCGCCAATACACCATGAGGGAAATTTGCGCCTCCTATGAACAGACATTCTTGTCCTTCGGCCGCATTGACAGCAAGCAAAATGCCAAAATGACATGGGAGTAATTTTGCGCCATCGGCGTGTCGCCTCCGGGCCGCGCATCGCCCAACCTGAAAATGACCGAAATGTGGCGCGGTGGGGGTGTTTTGAGGTTGAGAGGTAACGTCGTCCTTGTCAGAATTGAAAACTGATGGGTAGTTCGTTGCGCTTAGAGCGTTGGCACAGCCGTTGTGAGCCAGGTTCGTGCGATAATTTCCTCAGATGAAGGGAGAGGCGTGAGCAAGATCGGAGACTCACCGGGGCAGCAGTCGGCCCATCCGCTGGATGATGACGCGCCGACCACCCAGGTGCCGGTCGTCCGCGATGACAACCCTCCCACCACCAAGATGCCCAAAATCCGCGACGACAACCCTCCCACTACCAAGGTGCCAGTGATCAGGGACGACGACGCCCCGACCACCGTCCTGCAGGCGATCACTGAGGAGACCCCGCCGGTCGTCAGGAATGCGGCGGTCAAGACGTCGGCGGCGAGCGCCAGCCAGAGCAAGACGCTGCCTGACGAAAAGACGGCGGCCGCTCCGGCCGCGTCCGTTGCGGTCATTGAGAACCCGTCGTTTGTGCGGATTGCCGCATCACGCCGGCGGTCCCGCCACACCGCCCCCGTCAAGACGACGGACGAAACGACTCTCGTCGAGACCGCCCCGTCGCTTGGCGCCACCTCTACTGAGGAGGGGAATTCTTCTGACGAGACCGCCCCGTCGCTTGCCGCCACCTCTACTGAGGAGGGGAATCCTTCTGGCGAGACCGCCCCGTCGCTTGCCGCCACCCCTACTGAGGAGGGGACTTCTTCCGACGCTGCCCCCGCAAAAGCCAAAGGCCGCCGGGCGTTGGTGGTCGCGTTGGTGGTTGTGCTGGTGGTGCTGCTGTCTGGTGTCGGCACGCTGATCGGGCTGACCAAGTCTTACGAAGGCAAGGCGAAGATTGGTACGAAGGTCGCCGGCGTCGACGTGGCCGGCCAGGCTGTGGCCGACCTGGTCGCGACGGCGCAAAGCGTCGGTGGGAACTTTGATATTGCCACCGATTTCCAGGGGAAGCAGCAAACCTTCGGCATGGCGGATCTCGGCGTCACCCTGGACGCCCAGAAGACCGCCCAGGACGCGTTGGCTACAGGACGCCTCAGCTGGTGGCCATTCCGCAGCGTTGATGTGCCATTGGCGTACAGCTATTCAACCGATCAGATTCAACAGACGCTGACCGCCGCGTTCTTGACAGACGACCAGTTGCCGCAAGACGCCGTGGTGACGTTCGACGAAGGCACCGGCAAGTATGCGGCCTCACCCGACATCGGCGGCCTAAACATCGACCCGGCGCCAATCACGGCAGCCATCGACACGCTGGCTCGGGGCGACTCAATCGCAACGGTGACGCTGAACACGCTGAATGCGGCGGCGGCTGTGCAGGCACCGGCGGCTGAACAGGCGGCGGCAGCAGCCAACGCGATGCTGGCCCAGACCTACCAGTTCACGTCCGGCAATAAGTCGGTCACCTTGGCAGCCGATCAGTTGAGCCAGTTCATCAAGCTGACGACGGATACGGCCGCCGGCACAATTGACGTGAGCGTTGACGCGACAGCAGTGTCGGCAAGCCTGCCGGACATTCTGAATGCTGCCCTCGCCCGGCCCCCGATCAATGAGCAGGACCTGTACACGCCGGACGGATCCAGGGAGATCGCCATTCAGACGTGGGGGCAGGACGGCACCGTCGTGGCCGACGCTGACGCATCAGCCGCCGGCGCGGCGCTCGTGGCGGCCATGGGAAGCGGGCAGTCGTTGAGCATTGGGGTGACAACCGTCACCAAGCCTTACAGCGTCGACAAGGTGATGGTCGGCGGCGCCTATGACAAGCCCAACGGCAGCAAGTGGATCGACATCAACCAGTCCACCTTCCTGGTGACGCTCTACGAGGGCACGACGCAGATTCGCCAGATTCTGGCGGTCACCGGGGCGCCGGCCACCCCGACGCACAACGGCACCTTCTATATCTATCTGCGGTACACAACTCAGACGATGCGCGGCTACAACGCTGACGGCACAAGGTATGTGTCCCCCGATGTGCCGTGGGTGTCGTACTTCAACGGCAGCGAAGCCTTACACGGTGCGCCGTGGCGGTCGTCATTCGGGTATCGGGCATCGCATGGTTGCATCAACCTGCCCGTCCCGGAAGCTAAGTTCATTTTCGACTGGGCGCCCCTGGGCACCATGGTCGTGGTTCACAACTAATCGACGGCTCGACGGCCCGAGAACGCCCGCCCCAGCGTCACCTCGTCGGCGTATTCTAGGTCGCCGCCGACGGGCAAGCCGCTGGCCAGTCGGCTGACGGCGATATCGGAGAAGTCCTTCAGCAGCCGGGCGATGTAGGTGGCGGTGGCCTCACCCTCAAGGTTGGGGTTGGTGGCGAGAATCACCTCGCTGACCTGGCTGTCGGCCAGGCGGCTCAGCAGTTCGCGCAGGTGCAGCTGGGACGGGCCCTTGCCGTCGATCGGGGAGATCGCCCCGCCCAACACATGATAGAGACCACGGAACTCCCGTGTCCGCTCGATCGCGGCGACGTCCTTGGATTCTTCGACGACGCAGATGAGCCGTCGGTCACGCCGCGGATCGGAGCAGATGCGGCACAGTTCATCTTCGGCGACATTGAAGCAAACCGAGCAGAACCGGACTTTCTGCTTAACCTGGATGATCGCCTCAGCCAGACGTTCGGCGTCCTCCTTGGGCTGGTCCAGCAGCCAAAAACCGATTCGTTGGGCGCCTTTCGGTCCGATGCCTGGCAGGCGCCCCAGCTCGTCGATCAGGTCCTGGATCGCCCCCTCATACATCCTCGTTCTCCTCTGCGATCATCTCGGCGCCCAGCGCGGACGACAGCAACTCGGCCGGATCGATCGCGTCGTCGATGGTTTCATCGTCCAAGGAGACGCCCTCATCCGGGGTCGCCGAAACATCACTGGGTGGTGTCGTTGGCCGGACGGTACCACCCGTCGGTGTTCCTTCGGTGCCGGGGGACGGCTGCCGCACGGGGGTCGCAGGCCCGGCCTGACGAGATGAGGCGGCCCGGGAGTCATCGGGGGCCAGCTGACGGGGCGACACGGACGGCCCGACAACCACCGCGTTGATGCGCAGACGTCGGCCCATGACGTCGGCGCAGGCCTGGGCGAGCACTCGGTTACTGCCACTGAGGAAACTGTCCCGGGCACCCGGGTTGGTGAAGCCGAGGGTCAGCATGTCATCGCGCATCTCGATGGGTTCCGCATTCTGCGACACCAGAAGCCAGGTGAAGCGGCGAGCCTGCTGGACGCGCTGAAGAACGGCTGGCCAGGCCGATTTCATCTCGGGCAGGCCGAGCCCAGCGGCTGGCGAGGGGCTATTCCCCTGCTGAGGAGGGGTGTCGCGAACCGGAACAGTCCCCCCATTCCCCTGCTGAGGAGGGGTGGCGGCGGAGCCGACGGGGTGGTCCGAAGCGACCGGGGTTGAAGCGGGACGCTGCTGACGGGGTGGGCTGGCCGGCGCGGGGGTCTCGTCGTCGAATCGGGGACGCCCGTCCGGGCGAGCGGGGGCTGACGGGCCGGGGCTCTGCCGGAACCCGCTTTGCGAGGCGGGGACGACGTTGCGCGCATCGCTGAGTTGACGCTCAACCTTGCTCAGACGTTCCACCAGGGCGTCGACGTTCTGGTCGGGCACCAGGATCCGCGAGCACATCAATTCAAGGTGCAGACGCGGCGTGGTGGTGCCCCGCATGGCGGTGAGGCCGCCGGCCATGACCTCGGCGGCGTGGGCCAAGCGGTCGCGGCCCATGGCCTTTGCCTGGGCCTGCAGGCGCTCACCCTGGTCACCGGCCACATCAATCAAACCCGACGTCAAAGCGTCTGGCACTGACGCCACGATCAGCACGTCGCGCAGGCGTTGCAGCAGATCGGCACCAAAATGACGGGCATCCTGCCCCGTCTCGATGACCTTATCAATGACGCGATACACGGCCGCCCCGTCACCGGTCGCCAGGGCGTCCACCATCTCGTCCATCAGCGCGTCAGGGGTGTAGCCCAGCAGCGCCGTGGTGTCGGCGTACGTCACACCGTTTTGGCCAGCGCCGCCGAGCAACTGGTCGAGCACGCTCAACGAGTCACGGACGCTGCCGGCACCGGCGCGCACGACCAGCGGCAAGACGCCGGCCTCAACCGCCACGCCCTCCTCGTCGCAGACGTGCTGCAGGTAAGTTTGCATGACCTTTGGCGGCACCAGCCGGAAGGGATAGTGGTGGGTGCGTGAGCGGATCGTCCCGATCACCTTGTCGGGTTCGGTGGTGGCGAAGATGAATTTGACGTGGGGTGGCGGTTCTTCGACGATCTTCAGCAGCGCGTTGAAGCCCTGCGGCGTCACCATGTGGGCCTCGTCAATGATGTACACCTTGTACCGCGACTGCACCGGCGCGAAAAAGGCCCGCTCGCGCAGGTCGCGGGCATCGTCCACCAGACCGTGCGTCGCCGCGTCCATCTCGATGACGTCAATGCTGCCCGGGCCGCCCGTGGCCAGGTCGCGGCAGCTCTGGCACACCCCGCAAGGCGTTGCGGTGGGGCCTTTCTCGCAGTTCAGGCACCGGGCCAGGATGCGCGCGCTGGATGTCTTCCCGCAACCGCGCGGCCCTGAAAATAGGTAGGCGTGGTGCACCTTATTGTTCGTCAGGGCCCGCTTCAGCGGCTCAGTGACGTGCTCCTGGCCAATCAGCGCGTCGAAGGTGTCGGGACGGTAGCGGCGGTACAGCGCCAAAGGCTCGGGAGTGTCTAGGGACGGGGCAACTTCCGCCGGCGCGGACGCCTTTCGGGTAACTGCCCTGGTGCCAGCCGTCTTGGGTGGCGCAGCCTTCGTGGGGACGGTCTTCGATGCGGCCGGGGCCTTGGTGGCGCGACGCACCGGAGCCTTGGCCGCCGGCGCAGATTCTGCCTCGCCTGGCGCTTTGGGCATCAACTTCTCAGTTGCCAGGGCGTCAAGCAGCCCCGGACCGTCCTGATCGTATCGGTCGTCGTCACGCTCGTCCATGTCGTCATCCACGATTCCAGCCTACGTTGCCGGGCCGACAGTTTTGAGCAAAGACCACCCCGTCAGTCGCTTCGCGACTGCAAGGAGGGGGATGGAAGGAAGAAGAAGAGTTCCCCGCGCACCCACCAGAGCCCGGGTACCCTTGCTGTCTTTCGACCCTGGGGGATTAGCGGGGTAGTGCCGCACGGGGAACCACGGCATATGATACCCGATGGCCCGGCGGGACGCATGCCCAGTCCGGCGGTGGCAGCGTCCCTTGCCCTCCGGGGCACCTCAAACATGGTTCGTCAAAGACTTGGAATAATGCCTTGTCATCACCTCGATGACGACCAGAATTGAGAGGTGGACGGGTCGCTTTTCAAGTCTCGCAGGCAACCCACGGGAATATCAGCAGGAGAAACGGTGTTTCAGATATTCACGGAACAGGCGTACGCTATGGGGCATGGACGCATTGGTTCTCGCACGGTGGCAGTTCGGTATAACAACCGTCTACCACTTCCTTTTCGTGCCTATGACCATCGGCATTACATGGCTGGTGGCGATCATGCAGACAAAGTGGACGAACACTGGCAATGCCGCCTGGTACAGGTTGACAAGGCTGTTCGGCAAGATATTTCTGATTAACTTCGCGGCCGGTGTCGTAACAGGCATCGTTCAGGAGTTCCAGTTCGGCATGAACTGGTCAGAGTATTCCCGCTTCGTCGGTGATATTTTCGGCGCCCCGCTGGCGTTGGAGGCACTCATCGCATTCTTTATGGAGTCGACATTCGTCGGCCTCTGGATCTTCGGATGGAACAAGTTGTCAAAGAAAGCTCATCTTGTG